>NZ_JBFUCB010000007.1:0-33548 GCF_056405435.1 Rhizobacter sp. P1_G5
CGCAGAGGCCGTGGCACGACAACAGCAGGCCCAGTGACGCAAGGCGGAAGCAGCGCATGGCGATCTCCTGACGCGGTAGGTGGGCCGATGATGGCACGCGGCAGGCGTCACACCAAGCGGCCGATCCCGTGCCCGATACTGCAGCGATGTCGCTGATCGATGAAGCCTTGCGGGCCGGCCATGCGCCGCCGCCGCGTGTGAATGCCGCACTGCAGCGCGTGCTGGTCGCCGGTGGCGGCGGGCCGCTGGGCTCGGCGCTGCTGGAGAGCCTGCTGTCGGTGCGCGCGTTTTCCCCCGTCAGCGTGCTCGTCACGCAGCCCACGCGCGCCGCGCTGCGCGGCCTGCGCACTGTTCTGTGGCCGCCAGGCACCGAGCTGCCGCCGGGCGACGAAGCGGTCGGCATCATCGTGTTCGACCGCGAGCGCCATGCCAATGGCCGCGAGCTGGCGTTCTACCGGCCCGAGCCGGCCCAGCTGCCCGCGATCGCCGCGCAATGGCGCGAACGCGGCGTGCGCCACCTGCTGGTCGTGATGCCGCACACGATGGCCAGCCTGCCCGATGCCTTGAAGCGCGGCCTCGCCAACCTCGACGAGCACGCGGTCGCGGCGCTCGGCTTCGAGCACCTGGTGTTCGTGCGCACCGCACAGGCCGGCGCGCACGAACGCATCAGCCACCCGGCGCAGCGCCTCGCGCACTGGATGCTGTCGCAGCTGCAGATGATGGTGCCGCAGCGCGACCGGCCGGTGCGCGCGCAGAAGGTCGCGCAACTCGCCGCGCAGCTTGCGGCCCGGTTGCCGTTCAGTCCCCCCGGCACCCGCGTCGTGCCGCCGGAGACGGTGTGGGAGGCCGCGCAGACCGACGACATCGCCGGCCTGGCGCAGTCATGGCTGAACGGACCCGCTAGCGGGCCAGCGCGAGTGCCAGCGCCTTCTGCAGCGGAGCCACCGGCGCGGCCGTAGTGTCCGGCGGCGCCGCATCGCCGCGCGCCGGCGGCTTCGGCATGCGCGGCAGCGGCCGCATCTGCGACAGCACCCAGCGCACGCGTGCCGCGTTGACCTCGCCGCGCGCCTCGAAGCGCGCCAGCTCCAGGTCGGGGTTGTGCAGCAGGCTCGCCAGCCATGCCGCCTCGGCGGGCGTCAACTTGTCGACACGCTTGTGCAGCAGCTGTGCGGCGGCGGCCTGCGCGCCGCAGCGCCCGTTGCCCCACGGCACCAGGGACAGGTAGAGGTGCAGCACGCGCGCCTTGCCGAGCGTGCGGTCCAGTTCGACGGCATACAGCAGCTCGCGCAGCTTGCGCGCATGGCCGCGGGCGCTGCCGGTGTAGACCAGCCGCGCGAGCTGCTGCGACAACGTGCTGGCCCCGCGCTGCGGTTCGAACGACAGCGCATGGGCGATCTCGTCGAGGTCGTAGCCGGTGTGCTCGTGGAAGCGCTGGTCCTCGGCGGCGATCACCGCGCGCGGCAGCCAGGTGCCGAAGCCGCCGGCCGGCACGACCGCGCCGGTATCGCAGTTCGGCGCCGCATTCAGCAGCGTCTCGGTGCCCAGCCCCGCGACGCGAAAGCCGTCGAGCCGCGGGCGGAACTGCAGCGTGCGCTCGGGCAGGCGCAGCCGCAGGTCGAAGCGCATCAGCCCGTCGACCTGCGCGCGCGGCAGCTCCGGGATAGCTGATGCGAACAGTGCGAAGGCATCGGCGATCGGCGTCACGTCGCCCTGCGCAGTCACCTCGAGTTGCTGCTGCGTCAGCACCGCGCGCCAGCGGCCGCGCACTGCATGCCCGGGCTCGCCGAGCGCGAAGTCGCCTTGCAGGTTCATGTCGGCATCGCGCGCCAGCGTGAACTCGAGGCGCGTCAGCCGCACCGCATCGCCGGGCAGGCCGATGCCGCGCAAAGCGCAGGGCGCGCAGATCGCCCGCCAGGCGTCGGGGCCGTCCGGCGCGAACGCGACGCGCCCGAACGGCGTGCGCAGCGTGCGGCCTTCGAGCACCCTCAGCGTCATCGGGTGGGTCGCGAGCCGGATCACCGTCGGCATGCTGATCGCGCGCTGCCACGGCCCGACATGCAGCGTCTCGGCCCACTCGCCATCGGCCGGCCGCAGCAGGCGCAGCATCGCCCACGCGCCGACCCCCAGCGCGAGCACGAGGCCGAGCGACACGCCGACGATCCACAGCGCCCAGCGCACACGCCAGCTCTTCACAATGACCTCGCTGTCGTGACCGCCTGCCACGGGCCGGTGCTCTGCCCGAGCTGCGCGGCCCAGAACCAGCTCGACGCATCGGTGAAGGCGGCGCCATCGGCACCGACGATCCGCTCGCAGACGCGGGTGCGCTGGCCGTTGCGCTCGGCGACGAAGCAGCGCCACAGCCGCTGCGCCTCGTCGCGCTCCAGCCGCGCCTGCTCGATGCGGTAGCCGAGCCCGCGGTAGCAGTCGGCGGCCGGGTGCAGCATGCGCGTCGGCGTGCGCACCTCGCGCATCACCAGCACCTGCTGGCCGTCGGTGAGGCGCGCGATGCGGCCCGGGAACTGCGCGGCAAAGCGCTGCTCGACGGGGCTCAGCGCGAGCGGGCGCAGCGTGCGGCCGTCCCATTCTCGGGGCCATTCGAAGGCTGCCGCCTCGGCGCCGGCGCGTTCGCGCGGGGTGCCGAGCGCCGGCCACAGCGCACAGGCCAGCAGCAGCGCCGCGAAGCCCAGCTTGTGCCGCAGCCCTTCGGGATCATTGCGGCGCAGCATCATCCACCCCCTTCATCAGGCGCACCACCGCGGCGCAGACCATCGCCAGCACCGCGAGCCCGATACCCTGGTGCCAGGCCTCGGCCAGCGGCCCGCGCGACTCCAGCGCCACCAGCACGGTGTTGCGCAACACGTTGCCGCACAGCACCAGCGCGCCCACGGCCGGCAGCCGCCGCATGAAGCTGCGCTCGCGCAATCCGCCCAGCAGGGCCACCGCGCAGGCGCAGAAGTACGCCATCCACACCATCTGCACGCCGGAGCACGGCGCATCGACGATCACCAGCTGCCCGTCCACCACCATCGCGGTGCCGCTGCGCTCGGCCGCGCGGCCGGCGAGCTGCAGCAGCCAGGTGCTGCATTGCGCCGTCACCAGCCGCAGCGGAAACCCGGCGTAGAACTGCAGCGACGAGACGACCGGCAGCGACAGCACCGCGAGCCCAGCGAGCGGCAGCGTGGCCTGCCCGGACGGCGCGATGGCGCGCCAGCCGCAGGCCAGCGCCAGGGCAGCCAGCAGTGCGCCGGCGAGCGGCGGCAGCACGGCCGCCGACACGGTGGCCAGCACCGTCAGCGCGCCGGCGGCCGTCCACCAGGCCGGGCGCGCCGAGCCGCGCAGGCCCTGCGCCTGCCACACCACCCAACCGACCAGCACGGCGGCCGCGACCAGCCCGAGCGGATCGTCCGAGCCATCGGCCAGCCGCGCCGCGGCCCAGCGCCAGTGCGGCCACAGCGCGACCGCCTGCAGCACTAGCCAGGCGAGCGGCGGCATCGCTTCGAAGCGCCCCAGCCAGCGGCCGGTGGCGGAAGTGGACAACACGGTTCCCATGGCCCGGCCTCATGCGCGCGCTGCCACGCGACGGCGCTGCAGCGCGACACCGGCCACGCCGAACACCACCAGCAGCGCGGCCCAGGCAGCAGGCTCGGGCGTGCTCGGCACCTCGGCGCCCAGTGCGGTCTCGGGCACGCCCTGCGGCAACGGCAGCGGCTGGTCGACGGTGGGCGCGAGGGCCGGGTTCGGGTTGCGCACCACCTGGTCGATCGCGATGAAGCTGGTGTACTGCGTCAGCAGGCTGTACTTCAGGCCGAGCGCGGTGATGGCTTCCTTCTCGGCATTGCCGCCCACCAGCGATTCCTGGTCGCTGAGCGCCGCGATGCGACCGCGGGCCCACAGGTGGCGCAGTGCGGACGAGGTCTGGTCCTCGTGGCCGGCCACGATCAACTCCTCGTGCCACGGCCCGTCGGCCGCACGACCGTCCAGCACCAGCCGGCCGGCGGCCGGCACGCCCGGGTGCGAGCGCCACTTGCCCTGGATCAGCACCGGGCGGCCGCCCAGCACGTCGGGCAGCGCGGGCGGCTCCACGTCGTAGACGTCCAGCCCGTCGAAGCGCGCCTTCAGCTGCGTCAGCACCGGCGAGTCGATGATGCGGCGCAGCCGCTCGGCCTGTGCTGCCGCCTGCGACGGCTTCGTGACGACGAAGGCCTCGCCCTGGCCGGCACGCGCCAGGCCTTCGATCAGGTTGCGGTTGACGCTGCTGCCGATGCYGAACGCGAACACGTTGAAGTCGTTCAGGTGGCGGCGCACCAGCTGGAACACCTCGGACTCGACCGTCACGTAGCCGTCGGTCACGACGATCACGCTGCGCGACAGGTCGGCAGGCTTCGGCAGTTGGGCGATGCGGCGCAGCGCCGGCACGATCTCGGTGCTGCCGCCGCCGCCGGTGTTCGCGAGTGCCTGCAGCGCACGCTCGATGTTGGCGCGCGTGGCCGGCACCGACGCCGGCGACAGCATGCGGCTGCTGCCGGAGAACAGCATCACGTTGAAGGTGTCGCTCGGGCGCAGGCCGCCGATCAGGTTCTGCAGCAGCACCTTGGCGGTGTCCAGCGGGTAGCCGTGCATCGAGCCCGAGATGTCGACCACGAAGATGTAGTCGCGCGGGTTGACCTGCTGCAGCGGCACGGCCTTCGGCGGCTCGACCATCGCGAGGAAGAAGTTCTCGCCGCCGGTCTGCTCGTCGCCGCGGTACAGCATCAGGCCGGAGGCGATGCGGTCGCCGGCCAAGCGGTAGTTCAGGATGAAGTCGCGGTTGTTGGAACTCTTCGCCGGGTCGGCGAGGCTCACGCTCGCATGCGCCGTATCGCCGCCCTGCACACGGATCTCGTGCGACGGCGAGCTCACGTCCTTCACCGCGATCGGTGCATCGACCCGCAGCTTCAGGTCGAACGCGGTGTTCGATTCGACACCGGCGCGCAGGTAGGGCGTCGCGGCCCAGGCCTGCCGGTCCGCCGCACCGGCTGGGTTGCTGTAGCGCGGGCCGACGACGGTCGGGAACACGAAGCCGTACTGCGCGTCGGTCGGCACCAGCAGCTCGGTGTAGCGCAGCTCCACCGCCACGTCGTCGCCCGGCAGGATGTTGGCGACGTTCATCTCGAACACGTTCGGCCGGTGCTGTTCCAGCAGCGCGCTGGTCTTGCCCTCGCGCTTGGCGTTGTCGTACTCGATGCGCGCCTGCTGCTTCTCGCGGATGCGCGCCGTCAGCAGCCGGTTGCCCAGACGCACGTTCATCGCGTAGATGGCAGCCTGCGTCGAGCCGGGGAACACGTAGCGCGCCTCGATCGGGCGCTGGCCTTCGTTGCGGTAGTGCTGCGTGACGGTCACGTCGGCGATCACGCCGCTGATGCGCACGTCGACCGCGGTCGACTTCAGCGGCAGGCGGTCGGTGCCGGGGTCGCCGTTGTCGACGAAGAAGTACGGGCTCTCGCCCTTGCGGGCCTCGGAGTCGTCGGCGCGCGCCGGCGACCAGGCGAGCGTCAGGATCGCGGCGAACAGCGACAGCGCGATGCACAGCAGCACGCGGCCGACGTGGGTGAGGGGGCGGATCGGGTGGAACGGGACGCGGCGCAGCGGGGGCATGTCGATTCTCCTGGGCGCGCCGCAGGGAGGGCGCGTGGCCGCAAGAATCGACGGAACGTGCGAAGTGGTTTCGAAGCCGCCGCAGCGTCGTGTGAAGGGTGTGTGAAGCCGGCCCGCGACCGGCTTCGGGGCCTCAGGGCCTCAGGGCTGGCGCGACCAGTCCTGGTTGAGCCCGCCGCTGCAGGCCTGCTGGCGCACGTCGGCGCCGTCGGTGGTGGCACTGCCGCTCACGTCGGCGCACTTGCCGCTGTGGCGCGCCTTCAGCAGGAAGTAGCCGTTGTTCGCGACCCACTGCCACTGCTGGTTCGTGCCGCCGTTGCAGGCCCACTGGATGATGTCGGCGTTGTCGGCCGTCGAGGCGCCGCTCACGTCCAGGCACTTGCCGCTGTGGACGTTGACGACGTTGAACCAGCCGTTGCCCGCGTCGAAGAACTGCCACTGCTGCCACGCGCCCGAATTGAGCGTGTACTGGCCGACGTTGGCACCGTCGGACTGGTTCGGGTTCTGCACGTCCAGCACCTTGCCGCTGTTGCGGTTCTTCACGTACTCGATCGCCGGCGGCTGCCCGGCGGTGTAGTTCGTGTCCTTCAGCACCGTGCCGTGCCGGTACGGCCCGACCGACGAGAGGCCGGTCCAAGTGGTGAGGTCCGCGCTGGTGGCGCTCCAGATGCCGCCGTTGGTGTACTTGTCGATGTAGATGCGCCAGTTGCCGTCCGTGGTCTGCACCAGCGCCGGCGCTTCGTAGCCCGAACCCCAGCCGGCCCAGTTGCCGGTGCCGACCCAGCTCCACGGACCGAGCAGGTTGCTGGCGATCGCGTGCTCGATGTACTTCGTCGACTCGTTCTTCGCGAAGGCGTGGTAGATGCCGGCCGACTTGACGACGAAGGTGTCGATCTTGTTGGTGCCGATGCCCATGTCGACCGGGCCGCTCCAGCTCGTCAGGCTGCTGTTGGTCGCGGTGTAGACGTAGGGCTTGAAGTCCGACCCCTGCGGCCCGAGGCTCACGATCAGCTTCACCGTGCTGCCTTCGACGAACCACTCGGGCGCCCAGGTGTAGTACGTGCCGGACACGCCGGCGTCGACGGTGGCGACCTGCGTCCAGTTGATCAGGTTGGTGCTCGACGCGATCGCGAAGTAGGTCGACGCGGTGGTCCAGGACTGCACGGTGTACGCGATGTAGTACTTGCCGTCGCTGTGCTTCATGATGCTCGGGTCGCGCAGCACGCCGGTGGACCCGCCGAAGTTCGTGTTCGACAGCAGCTTGAAGCTGGTCGCGTTGTCGGACAGGTAGATCCACAGTTTCTCGTCCGCCGCGGCGTCGCCCTTGAAGGTGGCGAACACGTAGCTCGTCGCCGCGCCGGCGGTGCCGGCGAACGAGGACAAGAGAAGGCCCGTCGCGCCGGCCAGCAGCGCGTTGCGAAATGGAAGTCTCATCGGTTTGTCTCCGTGGTGCGCGTGCGTGCGCGCTTGTTTTGTCGCCGGCGCATCGTAGCGATGGCGATCGATGCGAACCAATCGTGTTTTGCCGGCGTGCGATGCCAGGAACGAAATGCCACGCCCGGTACCGGGTCATGGATGACCGCCGCATGACCGAATCATGATGGCGGCACGGGCGATACAGTGGCGCATGTTCCGACTCCGCCTGTCGCTCGCATTGGCCGCCCTGGTCGCCCTGGTCTGCATCCAGGCGGTGGCCGTGCGCTGGGGCGCGATCCGTGTCTATGCGTACGCGCAGCACAGCCGGCTCGCGAGCGACATCCTGTCCGAGTTGCTGGAGCTGTCGGCCGACAAGCAGCGCCTGCGCGTGTGGGCCTCGCAGCAGCTGATGGGGGCCGATGCCTCGCTCGAGCTGCGCGACCGGCTGCTGGCGCGGATGCAGACCCGTGCCGCCAACCTGAAGGAGCTGGCGGCACGCGACCTCGGCGCGAGGCGCGAACTCGCCGCCGACGACGGCGTGCCGGTGCCGCCCGAGGTGCCGCAGCTGGTGGCCGTCACCGAGCTGCTCGACGACAACATCGCGGCCGTTCGCTCGCGCCTGCTGCAATTGGCGCCGCTCGAGCGCGGCAGCGAGTTCAGCACCGTCTGGCGTGAACTCAACCAGGTGTTCGACACGGCGCGCGGCCGCGACCTGCGCGAGCTCGTCAACGGCGCGATCGAACGCCAGCGCATCGTGGTGCCGGCCGCGCGTGCGGCCACCGTGCACGGGCTGGACATGCTGCGGCTGCAAGGTGGCGCGATGGTGCTGGTCACGCTGGCCGTGGCGGTGCTGCTGGCGCTGCACCTGGGCCGGCGGCTGCAGCGCCCGCTCGACCGCCTGCTGGGCGGCATCCAGGCCCTGCAGGCCAGCGACCTGGGGCACCGCGTCGCGATCGGCTCGGGCGACGAGTTCGACCGCCTGGCCGGGCACTTCAACGCGATGGCGGCCGAGCTGCAGCAACACCGCAGCGAGGCCGATGCGGCGCGCCACCGGCTGGAGGATGCGGTGCAGGCGCGCACCCTGGAACTCAGCACGGCGCACGAGGCCTTGCAGCACATCGATGCGCGCCGCCGCCAGCTGTTCGCCGACCTGGGCCACGAGCTGCGCACGCCGGCCACCGCGATCCGCGGCGAGGCCGAGATCGCGCTGCGCGGCACCGACAAGCCGGTGGCCGAGTACAAGCAGAGCCTGTCGCGCATCGTCGGTGGCGTGAAGCAGCTGGCCGGCGTCATCGACGACCTGCTGCTGATCGCGCGCGCCGAGGCCGACCAGCTGGCGATGCGCTTCGATGCGGTCGACGTGCCGGCGCTGCTCGGCGACGCGGCCGAGCAGGCCGAGGCGCTCGGCGCGCAGCACGAGGTGAGCGTGCAGCTCGATGCGCCGCCGCAGGATGCGTCCGGCCCCGCCAGCGTGCACGCCGACGCCGACCGCCTGCGCCAGGCCGTGGTGATCGCGCTCGACAATGCGGTCCGCTACTCGCGGCGCGGTGGCACGGTGCGCCTGGGTTGGCAGGTGCGCGGCGACCGCATGGAGATCATCGTGAAGGACGACGGCATCGGCATCGAGGCCGAGGAGTTGCCGCTCGTGTTCGAGCGCTTCGTGCGCGGCCGCCGGGCGCGTGCCCACCGGCCGGACGGCACCGGCATCGGGCTGTCGATCGCGCAGGCCATCGTGCGCGCGCACCGCGGCGAGATCCGCCTCGACAGCCGCCTCGACGAAGGCACCACCGTGCGCATCGAGCTGCCGTGCCGGCGGGAGCAGGCGGCATGATGAACCTGCTGGTGGTCGAGGACGACGTGCGGGTCGCCGATTTCCTGGTGCGCGGCCTGCAGGCCGAAGGCTATGCCGTGCAGCTCGCCCGCACCGGGCCGCAGGGGCTGGCGCTGACGCGCAGCAGCGCGCCCGCGCTGCTGGTCCTGGACCTGATGCTGCCCGGCCTGAGCGGGCTGGAGCTGTGCCAGACGCTGCGCGCCGAGGGCTGCCACGTGCCGATGCTGATGCTCACCGCGCTGGGCAGCCTCGAGGACAAGGTGAACGGCCTGCGCCTCGGTGCAGACGACTACCTCACCAAGCCCTTCGCGTTCGAGGAACTGCTGGCGCGCATCGAGGCGCTGCTGCGGCGCGGCCGCGAGCAGCGCCCGCGCGCCGGCAGCCTGCAGGTGGCCGACCTGGTGCTGGACCGCGAAAGCATGCAGGCGAGCCGGGCCGGCAGGCCGATCGCGCTGACGGCCCGCGAGCTCGCGTTCCTCGAGCTGCTGATGAGCGCGCCGGGGCGCGTGTACAGCCGCGAACGCATCCTCTCCAACGTCTGGGGCACGAACGAGGATCCGCTGACCAACGTGGTCGACGTCTACGTGCGCCGCCTGCGCGCCAAGGTGGACGAAGGCCATGCGCTGGCACTGATCAAGACGGTGCGCGGGCTCGGCTACCGGCTCGACGCGCAGCCCGGCTGACGGCGCGCCGCCGTTCATCCGGCGTTCATGTGGGCGTCAGCAGCCGTTCATCGCGCTGCACGGGTCCCGTTCATGTGGCGCTCGAACAATGGCAGCCATGCATCGCGACGCGGTGCAGCGCCGCCGAGGCGGTGTCATCCAACCAGACGAGGACCCTTCATGAACCTGCTGCGTGCAGCTCTCCTTCCCGCGATCGGATTCAGCCTGTCGACCGCTGCCCTGGCGCAGGCGCCGTCCACCCAGGCCTGCCAACCCACCGATGACAAGCAGATCGCGGCCCTGTTCGACCGCTGGAACGATTCGCTGCGCACGCTCGATCCGGACAAGGTCGTCGCGAACTATGCGAGCGACGGCGTGCTGCTGCCCACCGTGTCGGACATGCCGCGCACCAACCCGGCCGAGATCCGCGACTACTTCGTCAAGTTCCTGAAGAGCACGCCGCAGGGCAGGATCGATCGCCGCATCATCAAGATCGGCTGCAACGTCGCGCAGGACGTCGGCACCTACACCTTCACGCTGAAGGGCGGCAAGAAGGTGCATGCCCGCTACACCTACGTCTACGAGTGGCAGAACGGCAGCTGGCTGATCGCGCACCACCATTCGTCGGCGATGCCGGAGGCGGGCGCGGGCAAGTAACGGCCGGCCGTCAGGCGGCCAGCGGCAGCGACAGCGTCGCGATCGCGCCGCCGGCCGCGGCGTTCTTCAGCGTGATGCGCCCTTCGTGCAGCTCGGCGATCTCGCTGACGAACGACAGCCCGAGCCCGGTGCTCTTCTTGCGCGAATGCGGCCGCGCGAGCGAATAGAACTTCTCGAACACCTTCGATTCGGCGTAGTCGGGAATGCCGGGGCCGCTGTCCTGCACGCGCAGGTCGACGCTGCGGCGGTTGATCTGCAGCGACAGCCGCACCGTGCCGCCCTCGGGCGAGAAATCGAGCGCGTTGTCGAGCAGGTTCGACAGCGCGCGCTGCAGCAGGAAGGCATCGCCGTCGACGCTCGCGTCGGATCCGTCCTCGACCACGATCTTCAGCTTGCGCGTGGCCGCCGCGGCCTGCGCGCTCGCGGCCGCCTCGTTCACCAGCGGGCGCAACGCGACCGGCGCGCGCTGCTCCAGGCTGCGCCGCGACTCCAGCGCGGTCAGCTCCATCATCCGGTCGACCAGCTCCTGGATGCGGTGCGTCTCGCGCGCGATGTTGGCGATGAAGCGCGCGCGGTCGGCATCGGGCATCGGCTCCTGCAGCAGCTCGGCCGCGCCGCGGATCGCCGACAGCGGGCTCTTCACCTCGTGCGTCAGCGTCTGCACGTAGTCGGCCACGTAGTTGCGCCCGGCCAGCGCGTCGCGCATCTCGTCGTAGGCGGCGCCGATCGCGCCGAGTGCGCGCCGGCCGAGCCGCGGCAGGCTGAAGCTGCGCTGCGCGCGCACATAGCGCACATAGTCGGCGATCAGCCCGAACGGCCGCACCAGCCACACCGAGACGATCACCACCAGCAGCAGCACCGCGACCACCGAGGTCACGCCGACCAGCAGCGTCTTGCGCCGCGCTGCATCGACGAACTGCCCGAAGCTCTGCACCGGCTTGCCGACACTGACCGCGCCGATGATCTCGTTGCGCGCGCGCACCGGGGCGGCGACGTACATCACCGCGGTGCGGTTGTCGTTGTCGATGTCGGGCGTGGTGCGCGCACCGTACTCGCCCTGCAGCGCGCGCCACACGTCGTGCCACTGCGCGTAGTCCTCGCCGAGGTGGCGCTGCGTCGAGTCGTAGACCACCTTGCCGGCGCGGTCGGTGACGATCAGGCGCAGCTCCACGCGGGTCTTCTCGAAGCCGAAGATGTCGGCCTTGAAGCGCCGCGCATACAGCGACTCGAACACCGGCGCGAGGGTCTGGGCGCGCAGCGTGCCGTCGGCCGACGAGGCCTCCAGCGTCGCGGCGATCAGGTGCGCCGTCTCGACCAGCGATTCCTCGGCCGACTCGCGGTAGCGCGGGTCGATGTCGCCGAGCAGGCGGTACATCAGCACGCCGACGCCGAACGCGTAGGCGAGCAGGATGCCGACGAAGATCCGCGTCCGCTTCGAGATGTCAGCTCTCCGGCTTGGTGGCCGGCAGGTCTTCCGCCAAGGCGTAGCCGGTGCCGCGGTGCGTCTTGATCGGCTCCAGCCCCGGCGCGACGAGCTTCATCTTCGCGCGCAGCGTCTTCACGTGCGCGTCGACCGTGCGGTCGAGGCTCTCGGTGGCGTCGTCCCACACGCGCTCGAGCAGCGTGTCGCGCGAGAACACATGGCCCGGGCGCGAGACCAGCGTCTTCAGCAGGCCGTACTCGTAGCGCGACAGCTCGAGCAGCTGGCCGTAGAAGCGGATCTGCCGCCGCCCGTCGTCGACCGCGATCGGCAGCACCGGTGCGGCTGCAGCGGCCGGCGGCGCGGCCGCCGGCTTCGCCGCGCGGCGCAGCACCGTGCGGATGCGCGCCACCAGCTCGCGCGGCGAGAACGGCTTGGCGACATAGTCGTCCGCGCCCAGCTCGAGCCCGACCACGCGGTCGATCTCGTCGCTGCGCGCGGTCAGGAACACCACCGGCACGTCGGCCAGCGCGCGGATGCGCTTGAACACCTCGAAGCCGCTCGCGTCGGGCAGGCCGACGTCGAGGATCACCAGTGCCGGTGGCTGGGCCTGCACCTGCGCAACGGCCTCTTCGCCGGTCGCCACCCAGGCCGGCTCGAAGCCGTYGGTGCGCAGCGCGTACTGCAGCGTGTCGGCGATGCCGGGTTCGTCCTCGACGATCAGGATGCGCGGCTTCATTCGGTCGGCAGGAAGCCTTCGATCGACAGGTAGCGCTCGCCGGTGTCGTAGTTGAAGCCGAGCACCGTCGCGCCGGCCGCCAGCTCGGGCAGCTTCTGCGCGATCGCGGCCAGCGTCGCGCCCGACGAGATGCCCACCAGCAGGCCTTCCTCGCGTGCGGCGCGGCGGGCCATCTCCTTCGCGGCCTCGGGGTCGACCTGGATCACGCCGTCCAGCAGGTCGACGTGCAGGTTCTTCGGGATGAAGCCGGCGCCGATGCCCTGGATCGGGTGCGGGCCCGGCTTGCCGCCGCTGATCACCGGCGACAGCGTCGGCTCGACCGCGAACACCTTCAACTTCGGCCAGCGCGCCTTCAGCACCTTCGCGCAGCCGGTGATGTGGCCGCCGGTGCCCACGCCGGTGATCAGCGCATCGATGCCGCTCGGGAAATCGGCGGCGATCTCCTCGGCGGTGGTGCGCACGTGGATGTCGATGTTGGCCGGGTTGTCGAACTGCTGCGGCATCCAGGCGCCGGGCGTCTCGGCCACCAGCTCGTTGGCGCGCGCGATCGAGCCGTTCATGCCCTTCTCGCGCGGCGTCAGCACGAAGGTCGCGCCGTAGGCCAGGATCAGGCGGCGGCGCTCGACGCTCATGCTCTCGGGCATCACCAGCACCAGCTTGTAGCCCTTCACCGCGGCGACCATCGCGAGGCCCACGCCGGTGTTGCCCGAGGTCGGCTCGATGATCGTGCTGCCCGGCTTCAGCGCGCCGCTCGCCTCGGCGGCCTCGACCATCGCGAGCGCGATGCGGTCCTTGATGGAGCCGCCCGGGTTGGAGCGCTCGCTCTTCACATAGACCTGGTGCGTGCCGCCGAACAGGCGGTTGATGCGGATGTGCGGCGTGTTGCCGACCGTCTGCAGGACATTCGATGCGAGCATGGGTACCTCCGTCGTTGGACCGCAAATTATGGGCGCGATAATTCGCCGATGTACGCCGCCCTCCAGAACGACACCTTCCTGCGCGCGTGCCTGCGCCAGCCCACCGACCACACGCCCGTCTGGCTGATGCGCCAGGCCGGCCGCTACCTGCCGGAGTACCGCGCCACGCGCGCCAGGGCCGGCAGCTTCATGGGCCTGGCCACCAACACCGGCTACGCCACCGAGGTCACGCTGCAGCCGCTCGAACGCTATGCGCTGGATGCAGCCATCCTGTTCAGCGATATCCTGACCGTGCCGGACGCGATGGGTCTGGGCCTGAGCTTCGCGCTCGGCGAGGGGCCGAAGTTCGCGTCGCCGGTGCGCGACGAGGCCGCCGTCGACCGGCTGGCCGTGCCCGACATGGACAAGCTGCGCTACGTGTTCGACGCGGTCACCTCGATCCGCCGCGCACTGAACGGCCGGGTGCCGCTGATCGGCTTCTCGGGCAGCCCGTGGACGCTCGCCTGCTACATGGTCGAGGGCGCCGGCTCCGACGACTACCGCCTCGTGAAGACGATGCTGTACGGCCGCCCCGACCTGATGCACCGCATGCTCTCGATCAATGCCGATGCGGTCGCGCTGTACCTGAACACGCAGATCGAGGCCGGCGCGCAGGCGGTGATGATCTTCGACAGCTGGGGCGGCGTGCTGGCCGACGGCGCGTTCCAGGCCTTCAGCCTCGCCTACACGCAGCGCGTGCTGAGCCAGCTGAAGAAGGAGCACGACGGCCAGCGCATCCCGCACATCGTGTTCACGAAGGGCGGCGGCCTGTGGCTCGAGGAGATCGCCGGCAGCGGCGCCGACGTGGTCGGCCTCGACTGGACCGTCAACCTCGGCCAGGCGCGCCAGCGCATCGGCGGCCGCGTCGCGCTGCAGGGCAACCTCGACCCGAACGTGCTGTTCGCGCCGCCGGCGCAGATCCGCGCCGAGGTCGAGCGCACGCTGCAAAGCTACGGCAGCGACCGCACCGGCCACATCTTCAACCTGGGCCACGGCATCAGCCAGTACACGCCGCCGGAGCATGTGTCGGTGCTGGTCGATGCGGTGCACGAGGCCTCACGGCGCTGAATTGCGGTTACAAAGCCAGGGTCTTCTGGGGGGAGTGATTTCCCCAGGTACGTTTGCACAGTGCTTGACTTATCCCCAAAACGCTGAATGTGACGAATGGCCGCTCTTGCATCAACGAAGGTCACTGCCGGATCGGGGTGCACGCGCTAAGTTGTTGATTTCATTGGCAGTGAAAACTGCCGCGAAAGTGAGCAACGCAAGCGGAGGCCAAGCAGATCAAGAACTTAGCGCAGCTCTCTGCAGGTTTCCCACAAAGTTATCCACAGAACGCGGGGAAAGCTCCAAAACGCTTTGTGTATCAGCGACTTAGATGGAATTCCTGAGGGGCCCTCTAGCTTTGATCGATAACTCGCCCCCGCCGGCCACCGACCTGGCCACCGCCTTGCCGGTGGCGGTCGAAACCCCGCAACACAGCGGGCTGCAGGGCACGCTCGACTACACAAGCGAGCGCCTACTCTCACCAGGAACTTTGGTGCGCGTGCCCTTGGGGCGGCGCGAGGTGCCCGGCATCGTCTGGCCGGGCGAGGCCAGCAGCGAGCCGACGCTGGCGCTGAAGCCGATCGCGCAGGTGCTGGACGCGTTGCCGCCGCTGAGCACCCGCTGGTGCGAGCTGGTCGGCTTCGCGGCGGCGTACTACCAGCGCAGCGTCGGCGAGATGGCGCTGGCGGTGCTGCCGCCCGAGTTGCGCAAGCTCGACAACGACCAGCTCGCGAACCGCGTCGCGCGCCTGCGCAAGGCGTTTGCCGCGGAACCCGCGCCGGCGGCCGCTGCGCCGGCCGCGCCCGAACTGAACGCCGACCAGGCCGCGGTGCTGGAGCAACTGCAGGCGCTGCACACGCCGGGCGCGGCGCCGGTCGTGCTGCTGCACGGCCTGACCGGCAGCGGCAAGACCGAGGTCTACCTGCGCGCCGCGGAGCGGGCGCTTGCCGCCGGCCAGCAGGTGCTGGTGCTGGTGCCCGAGATCAACCTGACGCCGCAGCTGGAGGCCCGCTTCGCCGAGCGCTTCGGCAGCGGGCCGGCGCCGCGGCGCATCGTCTCGCTGCACAGCGGCCTGACGCCGGCGCAGCGGCTCAAGCACTGGCTCGCGGCGCACCTCGGGCTGGCCGACCTGGTGCTCGGCACGCGGCTCGCGGTGTTCGCGCCGCTGCCGCGCCTGGGCCTGATCGTCGTCGACGAGGAGCACGACCCGTCCTACAAGCAGCAGGAAGGGGCGCGCTACTCGGCGCGCGACCTCGCGGTGTACCGCGGCAAGCTCGAAGGCGCCTGCGTGGTGCTCGGCTCGGCCACGCCGTCGATCGAGAGCTGGCAGCGCGCCGACCAGGGCCGCTACGTGCGGCTGACGATGGGGCAGCGCATCGGCGGCGGCGCGCTGCCGGCGGTGCGGCTGGTGGACATGAACCTGCTGCCCAAGATCAAGGGCATCAGCACCGCGCTGTCGCCGCAGCTGGTGGCGGCGCTCGGCAAGCGGCTCGAGCGCGGCGAGCAGAGCATGCTGTTCCTGAACCGGCGCGGCTATGCGCCGGTGCTGCACTGCGGCGAATGCGGCTGGAAGAGCGGCTGCCCGAACTGCAGCGCCTTCCGCGTGTTCCACCGCGTCGACCGCACGCTGCGCTGCCACCACTGCAGCCTGACGCAGCCGGTGCCGCGCGCCTGCCCCGATTGCGGCAACCTCGACATCGCGCCGATGGGCCGCGGCACCGAGCGGCTGGAGGAGCAGCTCGCGCAGGCCTTGCCCGGCGCGCGCATCGCGCGCATCGATGCCGACTCGACGAAGCTGAAGGGTTCGCTCGAGGCGCAGCTGTCGGCGGTGCACGACGGCAACGTCGACGTGCTGGTCGGCACGCAGATGGTGGCCAAGGGGCACGACTTCCGGCGCATCACGCTGGTGGCGGCGGTCGACCCCGACAGCGCGCTGTTCAGCAGCGATTTCCGGGCGCCGGAGCGGGTGTTCTCGCTGCTGATGCAGGCCGCGGGGCGGGCCGGGCGCGATGCGGCGCAATCGGGCGCGAGCGAGATGTGGGTGCAGACCTGGCACCCGCAGCATGCGCTGTACCAGGCGCTGCGCACGCACGACTACGCGGCCTTCGCGGCGCAGCAGCTGAAGGAGCGCGAGATGGCGGGGCTGCCGCCGTTCACGCACCTGGCGCTGCTGCGGGCCGAGGCGCGCACGCCGCAGGCGGCGCGCGATTTCCTGCAGGCGGCGGCGGACTTGGCGAACCAGTTCGAAGGCGCCGACCAGCTGCTGATCTACCCGCCGGTGCCGACCAGCATCGCGCGCGTCGCGAACGTCGAGCGCATGCAGATGCTGATGGAGGGGCCGTCGCGCGGCGTGCTGCAGCGGGTGCTGAGCGCGTGGGTCGCGAGCCTGCCGTCACTGCGCGGCGAGCACAAGGGCGTGCTGCGCTGGGCGCTGGACGTGGACCCGCTGGCGATCTGAGGCGATCTAGGGCGACTTCTTCGCGGGCGGCTCGAAGCGCTGCGAGGGCTTCGCGGCCTTCGCATACAGCCCCTCGACGCGCGGCAGGTTCGCCTCGATGTCGCGGATGCGGGTCGGGCCCGACGGGTGGGTCGACAGGAACTGCGGCGGCGCGCCCTTGCTGGCCTGCGCCATCTTGTTCCACAGGCTGACGCCGGCCCGCGGGTCGTAGCCGGCGCGCGCGGCCAGCTCCATGCCGACGAGGTCGGCCTCGGACTCATCCTCGCGGCCGAACTTCAGCGTCAGCAGCTGGCCGCCCATGTCGGCCACCGAGCGGCCGAGGCTGCCGAGCCCGAGGATCGCGGCGCCGAGCCCGATCGCCCCCTGCGTCGCCATGTTCTTGCCCATGCGCTCGCGGGCGTGCTCGCGCAGCGCATGCGCGACCTCGTGGCCCATCACCATCGCGACCTCGTCGTCGGTCAGCTGCAGCTGCTCGAGGATGCCGGTGTAGAACGCGATCTTGCCGCCGGGCATGCAGAACGCGTTGACCTGCTTCGAGCCGATCAGGATGACCTCCCACTTCCAGCGGCTCGCCCGCTCGTTCCACTCGGAACTGAACGGGATGATGCGCTGCGAGATCGCGCGCAGCCGCACCACCTGCGGGTGGCTGTCGGGGCCGAGCGCGCGCTGCGCCGCGGCCTGCTGCTTCAGCTGCGCGTACTGCTGCGCGGCGGCCTGCTCGATCTGGTCGGCCGACACCAGCTTCGTGAAGCGCGATTCGCTGCCCACGTCGACGCCGTCGCGCGCCCAGGCCGGCACGGCCAGCGTCGCGCCGGCGGAGGCCAGCGTCGCGGCGAAGCGGCGGCGGGCGTGGAAGGCGCAGCCGCAGGTGATCGAGGGCAGGTCGGCGTCGTGGTTCATGGCAGGTTCAGACTGGCAGATGGGGTTGCGGTTCCCGGACTCAATCATCGGCCGGAAGCTGTGTCGGATCGACCTCGAGCGCCTGCACCGGCGCGCGCAGCCACACGAGCATCAGCAACGCCGGCAGCGCGAGCACGGTGGACAGCAGGAAGAAGGTCGGCCAGCCGATGGTCTCGGCCGTGACGCCGGCCACCGGCCCGACCCAGACGCGCCCGACCGACGCGAACGCGCTCAGCAGCGCGTACTGCGTCGCGGTGAAGCGCTGGTTGCACAGGCCCATCAGGAACGCGACGAACGCGGTCGTGCCCATGCCGCCGGTGATGTTCTCGAGCGCGATGACCATCAGCAGCCCGCCGTCGACCGGCGTCGCCTGCTTCAGCCAGACGATGGTCCAGTCGAAGGCCGGGATCGTGACCCCCGGCAGCAGCCCATGGCCGTGGCCGGCGAGCCACCAGAAGCCGAGGTTGCTGAGCATCTGCAGCACCCCGAACAGCAGCAGCGCGCGCCACAGCCCGAGCTTGAGCATCAGCGCGCCGCCGAGCAGCGCACCGCCGATCGTCAGCCACAGGCCGATCAGCTTGTTCGCGACGCCGACCTCGGCCGGGCCGAACTGCATCGCCTTCAGCAGGAACGGCGTCATCAGCGAGCCGGCGAACGCATCGCCCAGCTTGTAGAGCACGATGAACGCGAGGAAGGCGCCGGCGCCCGGCTGCGCGAAGTAGCTGCGCAAGCCCCCGAGCAGCGTCTCGAAGCGGGCCGCGCGCGCCGCCCAGGCGGCCAGCGGCAGCGTGAACGCGATGCCCAGCAGCAGCGCGAGCAGCTCGGTCCAGCGCTGTTGCAGCGCGGCCGGCAGGCTGCTGCCGGCCCACCACGGCGACAGCAGCGCCGCGGCGATCGGCGGCCCGAAGCGTTCGCTCAGCACGAAGCCGAGCGCGACCGCGCACAGCACCGCGCCGAAGCCRATCACGTCCTGCCGCGCGACCGACGACGGCCGCAGCGCCAGCGGCAAGCGGGGCAGCGCGACCGCCGACAGCACCGCGGCGCCGACCATCAGCCCGGCCATCACGCGGTAGACGTCGGGCCACGACCAGCCGCCGCCCTGCGTCGGGTCGACCCAGATCAGCGCGACGCCGCCCGACAGGATCATCGCGAGCCGGTAGCCGAGCACGTAGAGCGACGAGCCCAGGCCGCGTTCGCGGGCCGGCAGCAGGTCGGTGCGGTAGGCGTCGACGACCACGTCCTGCGAGGCCGAGACGAAGGCGACCAGCACCGCCAGCAGCGCGAAGCTGCGCGTCGCGCTGCCGGGCGAGGTGGCGGCCATCAGCAGCAAGGCACCGGCGAGCGCCAGCTGCGTCAGCACCAGCCAGCCGCGGCGCCGGCCGAGCCAGGGCAGCTCGAAGCGGTCCATCAGCGGCGCCCACAGGAACTTGAAGGTGTAGGGCAGGCCGACCAGGCTGAGGAAGCCGATGGTCGCCATGTCGATGCCCTCGACGCTGAGCCAGGCCTGCATCGCCTGGCCGGTCAGCGCGAGCGGCAGGCCGGACGCGAAGCCGAGCACGCTGACGACCAGCAGCCGGAAGGCGACGGCCGCCCGGGAGGACGGCAGCGCGGGCGCAGGCTGCACGGGGACGGAATCGGACATCGCCCGATTCTAGAGAGTGAGTGACGGCCGTTACTTTGGCGCGTTGGCGGCGGGCTGCTGCCGGTAGATGGCCTCGGCCAGCGCCAGCAGCTGCTCGCGCGGCAGGCTGCCGGCCAGCGCGTAGCCGGTGCCGGCCTCGACCCAGTAGAAGAGGTTCACGTCGCCGTCGCGCTCGAAGCGGAACGCGGCCGGCGCGGCCTCGTCGGGTTTGCGCAGGTAGACGGTGACGCGGGCCGTGCCGCCGCTGGCCTGGTACATCAGCTGCGCACCGGGCCCGGCGCCGGCCCCGTCGGGCAGCAGCCGCCCGCCGACCAGCTCGTAGCCCTGCTCGCGCAGGTCGAACAGCTTGACCGGCACGTTCAGGCGCCGCRTCAGCCAGCGCGACAGGTGTTCTTCCTGGGCGCGGCTTTCCTCGGCGGTCTTGCCGGCCACCGCGACCTCGACCGGGTGGCGCTGCTCGGGCACGTAGACGCTGTGCGCAAGTGCTGCGCGCTGCACCCAGCCACCGGCCGGCGCCTGGGCGACGAGCGTGCGCGCCGGCTGCACCCGCCACATCGCGCCGGCGCCGATCAAGCCGCCGAGCGCGAAGATCGCGAGCGCCGCCGCCCACTGGCCGCGGCCGTGCCACCCCGGGGTGGCTGCCTCGGGCGCGTGCTGCCACACGAGCTGCTGCAGCCGTTCCGGCACCGGCTCGGTCGCCGCGGGCGCCAGGCGGGCGCGCAGCGCATCGCGGTCGGCGGCCCACAGCCGCACGCGCGCGGCCTCTTCGGGGTTGGCCTGCAGCCAGGCATCGACCTCGGCGCGGCGCTCGGGCGGCAGTTCGCCGTCGAGCCACGCGCTCAGCGTGTCGTCGCGTTCGTCGGGGGAGGAGAAGAGGGGGGCGGGCATCATCGACATCCGGTTCAGACCACGCGTCGAAGCGGCTGCGCCGACGGCACCGGCGCGCGGCCGTCGAGCAGCGCGCGCAGCGCGGCGCGCCCGCGCGAGATGCGCGACATCACGGTGCCGATCGGGATGCGCAGCACCTCGGCGCATTCGGCATAGGACAGTTCCTCGACCGTCACCAGCAGCAGCGGCTCGCGCTGCTCGATGGACAGGCGCTGCAGCGCGGCGACCAGGTCCATGCGCAGGCCGACGTCGGCACCGGGGTCGCTGCCGCGCAGGTCCTGCTCGGCCTGCAGCTCGTGCGGATCCATGATCGACAGGCGCCCGCTGCGGCGCAGCGTGTCCATGTGGGCGTTGTGCGCGATGCTGATGACCCACACCAGGACGTCGCGCTGCTGGTCGAACTGGTGCCAGTGCGACATCGCGCGCTCCAGCGCGGTCTGCACCAGGTCGTCGGCCGCGGCGGCATCGATCAGCAGCGAGCGCGCATAGCGCCGCAGCCGCGGGATCGTGCCGAGGAGCTGCTGGCGGAAGGTGATGGGAACGCTCACCTGATGTCTACGCGAAAYGGGATCGGTCTATTCCCGATTCGAGCACAGTGAGCACCCGTCACCAAGCTCCGGCCCCGAACAAGCGAACATTTCTGCCCGCGTCATCAAGGTACTCGCCGGCTTCGCAGCGACCCAGGTTGGTAGCGCCTCCCACGCCCAGGCTCAGGTCGCTGATGGTCCCGACGCGAAATGCGCCGGCGATGCATTCCATGGCCGCCGAGTTGGCATCGATCGTCGTCACGACGGGGTTGCCTTCGTTGGCCAGCCATTTGAGAAGCACCGTGCGATCGCGCGCCGAGGCGCCCTTGAACAGGGATTGCGATATGAAATCCCGGGATGACGCTTCAGCCTTCGCAAACACCAGAGTTGCCCGAGTCGGCTGCAACGCCGCGAGCCACTGTGTCATGTCGGCCAGAACGCCTCGCTGCCGAAAGGTTTCCGCACCGTAGTGATAGGCCCCGGATGCACCCGTGTTTGCGTTGAACCCCGCAATGAACGTGCAGGAATCAAGGCGAGATGTGACGAGGCGGACATCACCATTGCACACCAGGCCTTGGCCCATCTCGATGAACCCACCGGGGTTCATGAGCGAGACGACGGCCCTGCGCGGCGAGGTCTCCGAGGCCTCCGACAGCGATTCTTCCTCGTTGGTTTCCAGTAGTTCGTCATACGAGTCCGTCGACGAATCAATCGATTCCCAACGTACTTGGGCCACGGGAACGGATCCGAAATCGCAACCTCCGCTGGCGTTGTGAATCACCAACCGCAACGGTTGATTTCCGGCATCGAGTTGAAACACGTCGTCCATCCGCAGGATGTGCACGGTCGTCGGTTGCAGGGCCTGGATGTCCAACACGATTTGCCGAGGTGCGGCCGGCTCGGCGCCGGGTCGCAGATCGACACTCCTTCCCTCGTAGCCGTCCAGCCGAATGAAGGCAAGGTTCTTGAGCCCCGCCACGGCTGCCGGAATGGCGGGCATCCCTGGTGGCATGTAGATGTTGGCAAGCGCCGAGTTCTCCGCTTCGGCCTCGGCTTCCCAGGCCGCCCACACCGCTGTCGACAATTCGGAAACCACCGCTGCTGTCAAGGCTGGGTCCTCCGAAAGATCGACATCGGGGCCCGCGCGAGCGTGAAGCAGAGCCTGTCGAACTTCGGTGGACAACTCGGGGACTTGCTCATCGAGTGCCTGGGCGAGCGTTCGGGGCGGAAGGTTTCTGGTGGAAATGTGTCGAGGCCGATAGGCTCCACACGGAGTACTGCTGATCTCCATGCTTGTCGTCGCAACAGGTGGTTTCGATGCTCTTGAGTAACTCCGAAGCCACCTTTGTTGCTGACACAGAACGCATGGGTCACGCAGCACATCCCGTGTGCAGGCAGGCTGCCCGACTCTCAGATCCCCTGCCAGATTCCTGGCTCAGTGACACCCAGCGCACGGAAATCGCCCTCGCGCCGCTCCAGGTCGTTGACGCAGAAGAACTCGTCGAGCTGCGGCGGYGCGACCCGCGTGCCCGACAGCATCGAATGCGCCTGGCCGCGGTGGTGCACCTGGTGCTGGTAGAGGTGGGCCAGCAGGCGGTGCAGCGGCTCGCGGTCGATGCGCTGGGTGCGTGGCACCTCGATCACGCGCTCCAGCAGCGCGCCATCGGCCAGCAGCGCGTGGGCGACGGCGAGCAGGCGCTGGTCCATGCGCTGCTGCGCGGCCACCAGTTCGGCGCAGGTCGCGCACGGCTCCTCGGGGTCGAAGAACGAACCGGGGGCGGGGTGCGGTGGGTCGCCGCGCAGGCTGCGCTCGATCGCGTCGAGGTAGTAGTCGTCGACCGTCAGGTTGTGGTTCAGCGTCGCGCGGATCGACGGGAAGAAGCCGGTGCGCGACGCGCTGAACTCATCCTGCGTCAGTTGCCCGCAGGCCTGCAGCAGCCGGTGGTTGGCCCACGCATTGTTGTGGGCGCTGGCGTAGAGGTGGCGGGCGAGCGAGGTCATGGCGGGAGGTCCGGGCGGTTCAGCGATGTTCCCGCAGCGCGAGCCGTTCGTCCAGCCAGCGCAGCAGGTCGAGCCACATCTGGCGCATCTCGGCGTCGGTCGGCGTGCGGATCGCGCTCGGCAGCTCGATCGTCACCACCGGCACGCCCTTGTGCACGCCGCCGTAGTGGCCGAGCGAGCCGGGGAAGATGCCGACGCGGTCGAGGTAGAGCCGCCCGAGCCGCTGCGGCGGCACGCTCGGGCCGTCGAAATCGAGCACGCCGTACGGCGCGTGCACCGTGACGATCACGTCCGGCTTCCAGCGCTCGATCGTGTCGGTCACGAAACGGGCCTCGGGCTCCGACAGCGCGTTCGGGCCCGGCCAGCGCCGCGGGTCCTTCTTCGTGCGCTTGAGCCAGTAGACCGGCGCGTCGCTGTCCCAGTGCGGCGTCGGGAAGTTGCGGTTCAGGTCGACGCCGTGCGCATTGGTGCGCGTCGGCTTCGGCAGCAGCAGGCCGTCGGGGTTCAGCGCCGGAACGAAGCGCCAGTCCAGGCCGGCGCCGGTGTCGCCGGCCTGGGCGATCCAGTGGAAGACGAGCGCGCTCGACGACAGCTCGTCGCCGTGGATGCCGCCCAGCACCAGCACGCGGCGCGGCGCGGGCGGCGGCGGGTCGTCGGGCAGCAGCAGCGGCTGGGGTGCCGGCACGTCGCGCTGGTAAAGCGCCACGCCCTTCACCGACGCGGCGCCGGACGGCTTCAGCGCGGCACGCTCGCACAGCGCGGTGCCGAGGTTCGGCAGGCGGCGGACCAGCTCGGCGCAGGGCGCCTCGGCCTGCGCCGGCGGCGCGAGCGCCCAGGCCAACATCATGCAGACGCCCTGCAGCGCCCGCCGAATCATCGGGTATCGTGTCATGCTGAACGAGTGTAGGAGCTGCCCGACCCCCTCAAATGAGAGTTGGCGGCGCCTGCCGCCGCCCTCCACAATTCCGGCATGAATGCAATGCTGCGCCCCATGGCACCCAGTTTCTCGGCCCAGGAGTTCCGCGTTGCGCTCGGGATGTTCGCCACCGGCGTCACGATCGTCACCGCGTGCGACCTGCACGGCAACCCGGTCGGCCTGACCGCCAATTCGTTCAATTCGGTGTCGCTGTCGCCGCCGCTGGTGCTGTGGAGCCTGTCGCGGCGCGCCGGATCGATGCCGGCGTTCACGCGCGGCTCGCACTATGCGATCAACATCCTTGCCGCCGACCAGCGCCCGCTGGCCGAGCGCTTCGCCGCGAAAGACGTCGACCGCTTCGCCGGGCTGCGTTTCCGCGAAGGCGTCGGCGGCGCACCGGTGCTCGAAGGCGTGGCCGCGGTGTTCGAGTGCTTCAACCGCAGCCRGTACGAAGAAGGSGACCACGTSATCTTCGTSGGCGAGGTSGAGCGCTGCGAGCGGCGCGAGGGCGCACAACCGCTGATCTATCACGGCGGCCGCTATTTCACCGAGCTGCCTCTCTAACTGGCGTTGCGGCGCCGCGCGAACTCGGCGAACCACGCCACGCTGCCCGCATTCGCCATCGCGTCGAGCTTGAACACCTGCTCGGCCGGCGTGCCCATCAGCAGCTTCTTCACCGGCAGCTCCATCTTCTTGCCCGACAGCGTGCGCGGGATCGCGTCCACCTGGAAGATCTCGTTCGGCACATGTCGCGCCGACAGCGCGCTGCGGATCTCCTGCTTCAGCCGCGCGACCAGCGCCTCGTCGAGCACGCGGCCTTCGCGCAGCACGACGAACAACGGCATCCAGCTCTCGCGCCCCAGGTACTCCAGGTCGACCACCAGGCTGTCGAGCACCTCGGGCAGCGCCTCGACCGCGCGGTACAGCTCGGCCGTGCCCATGCGGATGCCGTGGCGGTTGATCGTCGCGTCGCTGCGGCCGTAGATGATCGCGCCGCCGCGCGGCGTGATGCGCAGCCAGTCGCCGTGGCGCCACACCGCAGGTCTTCCATTCCCTTCGGGGTACATGTCGAAGTAGCTCTCCCGATACCGCTGCCCGTCGGCATCGCCCCAGAAATACAGCGGCATCGACGGCATCGGCCGCGTGCACACCAGCTCGCCGACCTCGTCGACGAGCGCCTGCCCTCGGCCGGTCGCCGGATCGGGCTCGCTCCAGGCCTCGACCGCGGCGCCCAGGCAGCGGCACTGCATCTCGCCTTCGACCACCGGCAGCGTCGGCAGGCCGGCCACGAAGGCGCCGGCGAAATCGGTGCCGCCCGACAGCGAGGTCAGCCACATCGGCCGGTCGGCGACGCGCGGCAGGTGCTGCGCCGCCCAGCGGTACACGTCGGCCGACAGCGGCGAGCCGGTGCTGCCGAGCGCGCGCAGCCGCGCCAGCCCCGGCAGGCGCGCCGGCTCGATGCCGGCCTTCATGCAGCTCGCGAAGAACGCGGCACCGGCACCGAAGAAGGTCGCCTTCGCGTCGGCGACGAAGCGCCACAGCGTGTTCCAGTCGGGCTGCCCGCTGCGCCCCGCCGGGCTGCCGTCGTACAGGCAGATCGTCGTGCCGTTCAGCAGCCCGGCGAGCTGGCAGTTCCACATGATCCAGCCGGTCGCGCTGTACCAGTGGAAGCGGTCGCCGCCCTCGGCGCTCGGGCCCAGGTCGTTGTGCAGGCCCATGAACTTCAGGTGCTCCAGCACGACGCCGCCATGGCCGTGCACGATCGCCTTCGGCAGCCCGGTGGTGCCGCTGGAGTAGACGATCCACAGCGGGTGGTCGAACGGCAGCGGGTCGACCTGCAGCGGCGCGTCGCCGCACAGCAGCGCGTCGAAGTCGTGCCAGCCGGCCGGCAGCGCGTCGCCGAGGTTGCGCCACAGCAGCACGTGCTTCAGCGTCGGCAGCGCCTTCACGAGGTCCTGCAGCAGCGCGAGCCGGTCGTGCGTGTTGCCGCCATGCACATAGCCGTCGCAGCCGACCAGCAGCGTCGGCTCGATCTGCCGGAAGCGGTCGAGCACCGCGACCGGCCCCATGTCGGGCGAGCAGACCGACCACACCGCGCCGAGGCTGGCGGCCGCGAGGAACGCGACCACCGCCTGCGGCGTGTTCGGCATGAAGGCGCAGATGCGGTCGCCGCGCACGATGCCCAGCTGCCGGTAGTGCGCCGCGAGCGAGGCCACCTGGCGGCGCAGCTTCGGCCAGCTCCATTCGAGCAGGCTCGCGCAGTCGCGCAGCCGCTCGTCCTGGAAAACGATCGCCGGATGCCCGGCCGCATGCGCCGCGTCGGCATGGCGGAACACCTGCTGCGCGTAGTTCAGCTGCGCGCCGTCGAACCAGCGCGCGCCCGGCATGCGGTCGTCGGCCAGCACCTGCGTGAACGGCGTCGGCGACTGCAGGCCATAGAACTCCCAGATCGAGCGCCAGAACGCCTCGAGATCGGTGACGGACCAGCGCCACAGCGCGTCGTAGCCTTCGTTGGTGGTCGCATCGAACCGCAGCCCGCGCTCGCGGGCCAGCCAGTCGGTGTAGCGCAGGATCTGGGGTCGCGGTACGGCCATGGTGAACTCACTCAATGCCCAGGTATTGCCAGGTGTCGCGCATGAACGGATGCCTCAGGTGCCCGATCACGCGCCGCTGCAGCACGTCGCTGACGACGGTGTGCACATGCGCCTTGTACGGCATGTACGCCACCAGGATGTTCTTCGCCTCGCGCATCAGCGCCAGCCGCTCGGGCCCGTCGGGCAGCACGTTCTGCCGCTCGAACAGGCGATCGTAGGCCGGCAGCGAGAAGTGCGCATCGTTCGATTCGTTCGCGTTCGGCCCGTAGCCGATGCCGAGGAAGAAGCCGCCGTCCGGCGTGCCCGCCACCCAGCTGAAGCCCCACATCATCAGCTTGCCGGCGCGCCCCATCTTCAGCAGCTCGGGCCAGCTCGCGATGTCGAACGCGATGCGCAGCCCCACCGCCGCCATGCACTTGCGCCACAGCTCGTTGAACTGGCGCTGCCGCTGGTCCGGCCGCGACGCGAGCCGCAGCACCAGCGGGCGGCCGTCGGGCGCCTCGCGCCAGCCGTCGCCGTCGCGGTCGACGTAGCCGTACAGGTCGAGCAGCGCGGCCGCGCGCGCGACGCTCGTTTCGCTCATCGTGCTGCGGTAGTCGTCTTCATAGCCCGAGGTGAACGGCGCGACCACCGACTGCGCCGGGATGCCCTGGCCGTGGCGCAGGTCCTCGAGATCCTGCCGGTTGTCATAGGCCAGGCAGATCGCGCGGCGCAGCGCGACCTTGTCCGGCGCATTGCCGCCGACCACCGGGTCGTCCATGTTGAAGTAGGTCAGCGCCATGTCGGCCAGCGCACTGCGTTGCAGCCGCACGCCCTGGCGCGCGAGGTGCGGCGCGATGCGGTTGCCGGGCGCCGCGATCGGCGTGAACTCCACCGGCAGCTCCAGCACGTCGAGCGCGCCGTTGACGAAGGCGAGCCAGCGCGGCTGCGCCTCGACGATCACGCTGACCTCGATGCGCCCGGCCACCGGCAGGCGCCGGCCGGCCAGCTGGCGCGCGATCTCCTGCGCGGGCGCATCGCCGGGTGCCGGCTCGGCCTCGAAGTGCAGCTCGCGAAAGCGCGGGTTGCGCACGAGCTCGATGCGCGAGCCGCGGCGCCAGGCCGCGAGCATGAACGGGCCGGTGCCCACCGGGTGCGCGGCGATTTCGGCGCCGTAGTGCTCGACCACCTCGCGCGCGACCGCGCCGACCAGCGCGCCCTGCGTGAACCAGTGGTGGAAGCGCGGGTTCGGCTCGGCCAGGCGGATGCGCAAGGTGTAGCGGTCGAGCGCGCGGATGCCTTCCACCTCGCGGTCGTAGTCGAACGGCTTGCCGCTGCGGCGCGCCTGCGCGCGCAGCTCGCTCAGGTCGCGCAGCTTCGCGTTCTCGAACACGTAGATGTTCTCGCAGTTCAGGCGCGGGTCGTAGAAGCGCTTGACGCTGTAGACGTAGTCCTGCGCGACCAGCTCGCGCGGCGTGCCGCCGAAGGCCGGGTCGTCGGCGAAGAAGATGCCGGGGCGGATGCGGAAGGTGAAGGTCTTGAAGTTGTCGCTGATCTCGGGCAGCGCGACGGCGGTGTTCGGGCGCAGCTTGACCGGGCGCGCGAGGTAGTCGTAGGTGAGCGGCGGCTCGAAGATCGCGCTCGCCACCTGCGCGGAGTTGACGTCGGAGATCTGGCACGGATCGAAGCCGGTCTCGGCCACGCTGAAGGCCAGGCGCAGCGTCTTGTCGGCCGCGTCGGCGCGGCGCGGCGCACCGCACGACAACGCCGCCGAGGCGGCAAGCCAGGTGCGGCGCGTCAGCGTCATGCCTGCAGCGCCGCGCCGTTCAGCGGGCGCCCCGCAGGCTGTCGTCGATGTCGAGGTACTGCCAGAAGCGGCTGACGAAGAACGGCCTGCGGTACCCGATCACCCATGGCTGCGTCAGGTCGGTCACGATGCGGTGCACGTTGTACTTGTGCGGCGCCAGCGCCGTCGCGATGCGGTTCGCCTCGTCGAGCAGCGCCAGCCGCTCCGGGCCGTCGCCGATGCTCTGCATGCGCTCGTAGATCTCGTCGAAGCGCGCGTTCTTGAAGCGCCCGAGATTCTGCCCGCCGGAGGCCGGGCCGTACAGCAGCTGCATCGCGTCCTGCACGTCGGGTGTCGATGCGGTGTAGCCGAGCTGCCAGACCATCAGCTGGCCGGCACGCGCCGCCTTCAGGTTCTCCGGCCACTGGGCCGGCTTGATCTCGATGCGCACGCCGATCGCATCCATGTTCTTCTTCCACAGCTCGTCGAACTGGCGCGACAGGCTGTCCGGCGAGGTGGCGTACTGGATCACGAGCGGGCTGCCGTCGGGCATCTCGCGCCAGCCGTCGCCGTTGCGGTCGACGTACCCGTACATGTCGAGCAGCGCCTTCGCGCGCGGCACGTTGTAGTCGCTGTTCTCGGTCTTGTAGTTCGGGTCGTAGCCGAAGGTGGCGGGCGCCACCATGCTCTGCGCCGGGATCGCCTGGCCGCGGCGCACGCCGGCGATCTCGCGCGGCACGTCGGTGGCCAGCCGGATCGCGCGGCGCAGCGCGACCTTCTCGGGCGTGTAGCCGCCGACGACCGGGTCTTCCATGTTGAAGTAGTACAGCGTGCGGTCGGGGTTGACGACGCGCTGCATCCGGATGCCGCGCTTGGCCAGGTTCGGCGCCAGCTTGCCGTTCGGCGCCGCCTGGTTCGCGAACTCCAGCGGCACCGAGATCAGGTCGATCTCGCGGTTCAGGAAGGCCAGCCAGCGCGGCTGGCTCTCCTCGATGATCGACAACTCGACACGGTCGATCATCGGCAGCCGCCGGCCCTTGAAGCGCTGCAGCAGCGCCTGGCCCTCGGCGTCGTCGGCATTCGGCTCGGCGTCGTAGAAGGCCTCGTGGTAGCCGGGGTTGCGCTCCAGCACGATCTGCGAGCTGCGCCGCCATGACGCGAGCCGGAACGGCCCGGTGCCCACCGGGTGCGCGGAGATCTCGCTGCCGTAGTGCTCCACCACCTCGCGCGCGACCGCGCCGTACAGGCTGCTGTCGGCCAGCGTGTAGAGCAGGCGCGGGCGCGGGCTCTTCAGCTTGACCTGCAGCGTGTAGCGGTCGAGCGCGCGCAGGCCTTCGACCGGCTTGTCGTAGTCGAACGGCGTCTTCTTCGCGATCGCCTGCTGGCGCAGTTCGTCCAGGCCGACGAAGCCCTGGTCGTTCATGTCGGAGTAGGCCGGGCTCGCGTTGGCGGGGTCGAAGAAGCGCTTGATCGCATACGCGAAATCCTGCGCCACCAGCTCGCGCCGCTGGCCCTTGAAGGCCGGGTCGTCCTGGAAGTAGACGCCCGGGCGGATGCGGAAGGTGTAGGTGCGGAAATCCTCCGACACCTCGGGCATCGCGGCCGCCGCCTCGGGCCGCACCTTGAACGGGCGGGCCAGGTAGTCGTAGCGGACCAGCGCCTCGAACAGGTGCGTGGTCACGTAGCGCGAGTACAGGTCGCTGATCTTCACCGGATCGAACCCGGTCTCGGCGGCCACGAAGGCCCAGCGAAAGGTCTTCGCGAACGGCGCGCCGGTGGGCGGCGCCGAAGCGGCCTGCGGTTGTGCGGCGGCGTGGCCGGCGGTGGCGGCCACGGCCGCCAGCGCGGCAGCGGCGATCAGGAGGAGGCGTCGGATCATGGGGCAGTGCGCGCTTGCTCGAGCGCGGTGTCGATGTCGAGGAATTTCCAGAACTCGCGGATGAACGGGTTGCGGCGGTAGCCCAGCACCCAGGGGTGCATCAGGTCGGTGGCGATGCGGTGCGCGCTGATCTTGTACGGCAGGTAGGCCACCATCAGCTTGCTCGCCTCGCGCAGCACCGCCTCGCGCTCGGGGCCGTCGGGCATGCGGCCCTGCTTCTCGAACAGCGCGTTGAAGGCCGGCAGGTCGAAGCGCGAGTGGTTGGCGCCGCCCTTGTTCGGGCCGTACGCGAGCGCGAGGAAGGTGTCGGCATCCGGCGTCGTCGCGCTCCAGGCCACGCCCCACATCATCAGCTTGCCGGCGCGCGAGGCCTTCAGGTTCTCCGGCCACTTCGCGGTCCTGAAGACCATGCGGATGTTGACCGCGCGCATGCTCTTGTCCCACAGCTCGACGAGCTGGCGGCTCAGCTGGTCGGGCTGGGTCGAGTATTCGATCAGCAGCGGGCTGCCGTCGGGCAGGTCGCGCCAGCCGTCGCCGTCGCGGTCGACATACCCGTAGGTGTCGAGCAGCGCGCGCGCCCGGTCGGGGTCGTAGTCGCTCATCTCGGTCTTGACCGTCGGGTCGTAGCCGTACACGGCGGGGGCGATCGCGGTCTGCGCCGGAATCGCCTGGTTCTTGCGCGCGATCTGCAGCTCGGCCGGCGTGTTGTAGGCCAGCGAGATCGCACGCCGCAGCGCCACCTTCTCGGGCGTGTAGCCGCCGACCACCGGGTTTTCGTGGTTGAAGAAGCCGGCGATCACCGCATCGACCAGCGGCGCCTGGTCCATCTGGATGCCCTGCTTCGCGAGGTTGGGCGCAAGGCGGTTGCGCGGGATCGCGATGCCCGAGAACTCGGCCGGCAGCCGGTCGAGGAAATCGCTCTGGCGGTTCAGGAAACTCAGCCAGCGCGGCTGCGTCTCCTCGATGATCGAGATCTCGACGCGGTCGAGCATCGGGATGCGCTTGCCCTTCATCGCGCGGGCGATGGCCTGCGAGCGCGGGTCGTCGGCGGGCGCCTCCTCGTCGTAGCGCAGCTCGCGGAAGCCGGGGTTGCGCTCCAGCACGATCAGCGAGCTGCGGCGCCAGTCGGCGAGCCGGAACGGGCCGGTGCCCACCGGGTGCGCCATGATCGCCGTGCCGTAGAACTCGACCACCTCGCGCGCCATCGCGCCGAACGCGCCGGCGTCGGTCATGATCTGCTGGTGGAAGCGCGGCGACGGCTCGGCCAGCTTGACCTGGAAGGTGTAGCGGTCGAGCGCGCGCAGGCCGTCGACCTCGCGGTCGTACGGGAACGGCTGCTTCGAAGCGATCACCTGCTGTCGCAGCTCCGACAGCCCGAGCAGCTTCGCGTTCTCGAGCAGGTACAGGTTGGGGCTCTTCCACTGCGGGTCGTAGTGGCGCTTCAGCGTGTAGACGTAGTCCTGCGCGACCAGTTCGCGGCGCCGGCCCTTGAAGGCGGGGTCGTCCTGGAAGTACGTGCCCGGCTTCAGGCGGAACGTGAAGGTCTTGAAGTCGTCGCTGATCTCCGGCAGCGCCGCCGCGGTGTTCGGCTTCATGCGGACCGGCCGCGCGAGGTAGTCGAAGGTCAGCGGGGTCTCGAAGATGCCGGCGGTGACGGTGCGCGAATAGAGATCGCTCAGCTGCACCGGGTCGAAGCCGGTCTCGGCGACCGGGAAGGCATAGCGAAGCACCTTGGGCGCTGGGGCCGCCGGCTGCGCGGGTGCCGCGGCCGAGGCGAGGAAGGCAAGCAAGGCGAGCAGCCAGGCTGCGCCGCGTCGGATCATGGTCACGAACTCCTGGTGGGAGGGCACGCCGCCGGCGCTCGTGGCGCGGCGGCATGCCGAAGGCGCGAAGTCTAGGGCCTGCCCGGGGCCGCTGGCCTCCGGGCTTGCCCCGGCCTGCACGCGGGGAACTTCCGATCGGCATGCAAGTTGCGTGCGCTGCGAAGTTCCTGAGGGCAAACGCGGGGAAGGGGGCTTCGGACCGGGCCTTAGACTCGCGCCTGCCCAGATTCCGGCATGTGCCGCCTCCCGACCCGGGCCGGCGGGGCGGGCCGGTCCTCTTTTCTCGACCCGAGACGCTCACGACGATATGGCGGCCTACCTGATACGGCGCCTGTGGCAAATGATCCCGACCTTGATCGGGGTGGTGCTGCTGGTGTTCTTCCTCTTCAAGTACTTCGGTGGCGACCCCGCCGAAATCCTCGGCGGCCTGAACGCCACCCCGCAGCAGGTGGATGCGATCCGCGAGCAGCTCGGGCTGAACAAGCCGGTGTGGCAGCAGCTGCTGATCTACTTCCGCAGCATCGTGACGCTGGACTGGGGCCACAGCTGGGCCACGCAGGAAGCCGTCAGCAACATCTTCGCGACCCGCGCACCGGCCACGCTGACGGTGATGCTGCCGATCCTCGCGCTCGACACGCTGCTCGCGCTGCCGATCGCGATGTGGGTGGCCTACCGGCGTGGCTCGCTGGCCGACCGCAGCATCATGGTGATCTCCACCATCGCGCTGTCGGTCTCGTTCCTGGTCTACATCATCGTCGGCCAGTACGTGTTCGGCTTCCAGCTCGGCTGGTTCCCGGTGCAGGGCTGGAGCGACAGCACCTGGACCAACCTCGTGACTTACGTGCCGCTGCCGGTGCTGCTGGCGCTGCTGGTGGGCCTCGCGCCGCAGACGCGGCTGTACCGCACCTTCTTCCTCGACGAGCTCGGCCACGACTACGTGCGCACCGCGCGCGCCAAGGGCATGACCGAGCGCACGGTGCTGTTCAAGCACGTGCTGCGCAACGCGATGATCCCGATCGTGACCAACATCGCACTGGCGCTGCCGGGCGTGTTCGTCGGCTCGTTCCTGATCGAGGTGTTCTTCTCGATCCCGGGCCTGGGCCGCGAGATCATCCTCGCGGTGAACCGCAGCGACTACCCGGTGATCCAGGCCGTCACCGTCTACCTGGCGATGCTGACGATGCTGGTGAACCTGGGCGCGGACATCCTCTACAAGCTGATCGATCCCCGGGTGGTCCTCAAATGAGCGCGGTGCTTTCTCCTGCAGGGCTGCCTGCACGGCAATCGATGGGCGTCTGGCAGGCCGCCTGGAAGCGGCTGCGGGCGGACCGTGTCGGCATGGTGTCGATGGTGGTGGTGGCGGCGTTCGCGCTGCTGGTGCTGCTGGGGTCGGTCGGGCTGCTGGCGCGCGGCTGGCAGAAGGAAGTGGGCGTGCCGAATGCGCCGCCGACCTTCATGGGGCCGGCGGCCGCGGTGGAGCAGAGCGCGATCCCGGTGCCGAAGGGGCCGAACGTCGATCTCTCGGCGGTCGACCCGCTGGCGCCGCGCTACAAGGAGTGGGACGAGCGCGCCGCGAAGTTCAAGACCGAGGACAGCGTCAAGCGCGAGACGCTGCCGTTCGGCGGCGACCGCATCGGGCGCGACGTGCTGACCAAGGCGCTGAAGGGCACGCAGACCTCGGTGTTCGTCGGCCTGCTGGCGGCCATCGTGGCCAGCGTGATCGGCACGCTGCTGGGCGCGCTGGCGGGCTTCTTCGGCGGCAGGATGGGCGACTTCCTCGAGTGGCTGTACAG
>NZ_JBFUCB010000008.1:0-32780 GCF_056405435.1 Rhizobacter sp. P1_G5
CGCCAGCGCCGCCACCACCGCGTCGCGGCTCGGTTCGCCGAGGTTGCGCGGCGTCGGGGCGAGTTCGGCTGCCGGCAGGCCCAGCAGCTCGGGCGTGACCGGCCCGCCGCGCGCCAGCAGCGCGGCGCGCTCGATCACGTTCTTCAGCTCGCGCACGTTGCCCGGCCACGCATGCGCGAGCAGTGCCGCGCGCGCCGCGTCGACCAGCCCTGGGCGGCCGGCGAGGAAGTGCTCGGCCAGCGCCAGCACGTCGTCGCGGCGCTGCGCGAGCGGCGGCACCACGACCTCGATCACGTTGAGCCGGTAGTACAGGTCTTCGCGGAAGCGGCCATCCCGCACCATCGTCTTCAGGTCGGCATTCGTCGCGCTGATCACGCGCACCCGCACGTGGCGCGTGCGCGTGGAGCCGACGCGCTCGAAACGGCCGCTCTCCAGCACCCGCAGCAGCTTCACCTGGCCGGCCAGCGGCAGCGTGCCGATCTCGTCGAGGAACAGCGTGCCGTTGTCCGCCGCATCGAAGCGGCCGTCGCGCGACTTGATCGCACTGGTGTACGCGCCGCCCTCGGCACCGAACAGCTCGGTCTCGATCAGGTCGGCCGGCAGCGCGCCGCAGTTGACCGCGACGAACGCCCCGTCGCGCACCGCCGAATTGACATGCACGGTGGTGGCGATGCGTTCCTTGCCGCTGCCGTTCGGCCCGGTGATGAGCACCGGCAGGTCGGAGCGCGCGACCTGGCAGGCCAGCTCCAGCGTGCGCTCCATCGCATCGGAGGCGTAGACGATGCCGCTCAGGTCGAAACGCTGCGCGAGCGCGACGCGGCGGCGGCGGCGCTCGTCGCGCAGGCGGGCCACCTCGCGCGTCGACTCCGCCAGCTCCAGCAGGTTCTCGATGGTGGCGAGCAGCTTCGCGTCGTCCCAGGGCTTCGCGAGGTAGTCGGCGGCGCCGGCCTTCACCAGTTCGACGGCGGCCTCGAGCCGCGTCCAGGCGGTCAGCAGGATCACCGGCAGGTCGGGCTGGCGCTCGCGGATCGCGCGGAACAGCGCCGCACCCTCGGCGCCGGAGGTGGTATCGGCGCTGAAGTTCATGTCCTGGATCACGACGTCGGCCGGGCGGCGGTCGAGCGCGGCCAGGCCCGCTTCGGGCGTCAGCGCGACCTCGGCCACGATGTCGTGCAGGGACAGCAGCAGCGTGAGGGCCTGGCCGACTGCGGGGTTGTCGTCGATGATCAGGATGCGGCGCATGGGGCGCGAGCTTACTAGGCCCCGCGCATCACCACCACCGGCGGCAGCGCCGCCGCGCGCCGCGCCGGGCCGAGCACCGCCACCTGGCCCAGCGCCCACAGCGTGACCGCGCCGATCGGCAGGCACACCCAGGGCAGCGGCGGCAGCTCGTAGAGGCTCATCAGCAGCCGGTTGATGCCGTACGCCGCCGTCATGCCGATCGCGATGCCCATCGTCGTCAGCAGGAAGTTCTCGGCCTGGAAGTAGCGCAGGATCTGCACCCGCGACGCGCCGAGCGCGCGCCGCACGCCGATCATCCGCGTGCGCTGCTGCACCCAGAAGCTCGCGAGACCGACGATGCCGAACGCGGTGACCACCAGCAGCGCGATGCACACCGCGACCAGCAGCGCCGCCATCCAGCGGTCCTGGCGGAAATACGCGTGGCGCATGTCGTCGAAGGTCTCGCGCTCCATCACGATGCGCCGGCTGTCGACCGCCTGCAGCGCGGCGACCGCATCCTTCAGCAGCAGGTCGCGCTGCGCCGCATCGACGCGCACCAGGTAGTTGCCCTCGTTGTACGAGGGCTGCACCGGCAGCAGCGTCAGGAACCCGCTGCGCGGGCCGTCGGGCTGCGGGATCGACATGTGCTCGACCACGCCGACCACGCGCATCGGCGAGGGGCCGAACACGTACAGCGATTTTCCGATCGCGCTGCCCTCGGGGAACAGGCGCGCCGCGGTGCCGCGGTCGAGGATCACCGCCGGCACCTTCGGCTCCTCGGCATCGAGGGCCGAGGCGGGCTGCATCTCCTCGGGGAGGAAGTCGCGGCCCTCGACCAGCTTCAGGCCGAGCGTCGCGAGCGCGTTCTCGCCGACGAGGTACAGCGCCGCGGTGATCGTCGGCGAGGTCTGGTCGAACGAGAGGCTGACGCCGGTGTCGGACGAGCCGTTGCCGAACGGCACGTGGTTGACGCTGGTGGCCGCCTTGACGCCGGGCAGGGCGCGCAGGGTCGCCAGGTCGCGCCGGGTCAGCGCCTCGTCGTTGTCGCGATGCGCGATGTCGTTGAGGCGGATGTGCAGCAGCTCGGACTCGGCCAGGCCGGTGGGCGCCTGCATGCGCTCCAGCCGCTGGCCGATCAGGAACAGCGCGTTGCTGACGATCGCGCAGCTCAGCGCGACCTCGAGCACGATCAGCGCGGCGGCGGTCTTGTGGCGGCGCAGCGTCGACAGGATCGGTCGGAAGTCCATCATCGCGTTCTCCTTGGGTTCTGGCCGCTGTTCACTGCGACTTGAGCTGCAGCGCCGGCGTCACCTGGCAGGCGCGCCAGGCGGGCAGCAGCCCGGCGGCGAGGCTGGCCACCAGTGCGAGCACGAGGGTGATCGCGAGCATCGGCGCATCGAGGTAGGCGAGCTGCGCATAGCTGGCCGGGTTCTGGCGCACGCCCCACAGCCCGAGCAGCGCGAGGCCGAGGCCGAGCACGCCGCCGACGATGCCGATGCTGCCGGCCTCGACGAGGAACTGCCCGAAGATCGCGCGCCGGGTGGCGCCGAGCGCGCGCCGCACTGCGATCTCCGGCGCGCGGCGCATGCACTTGGCGAGCAGCAGCCCGACGGTGTTGGTCAGGCACACCAGCAGGAAGCCGAATGCGAGCCACAGCTGCAGGTGCACGTCGCCGGGCACGACGTGCTTGAACGACATGCGCTCGGTGACGTTGCGCAGGCGCACGTTGCTCGGCCGCTCGAAGCGGCCGGCCGCGCGCTGCTGCTCGGAGTAGTCGGTGAGGTACTGCCGCAGCGCCGGCGCGTCGGCCGCCGACGGCATCTGCACCCAGTACTGCAGCCAGGCGCAGGGGGCGTTCAGTGCGCGCGGGTCGGGGGCGGTGCGGTTGCCCCAGCAGGTCATGCTGCCGGCGATCGGCAGCCGGGCCTGCAGCGCGGTGGACAGCGGCGTGAACACCTGCTCGGTCTTCGCGAAGCGGCCGGCGTACAGGTCGTAGTAGTGCGGCACCGGGCGCCACGGCGCGAGCACGCCGACGATGCGCAAGTCGCGGTCGCCGGCACGCAGCATGCGGCCGGTGCTGTCGGCGCCGTCGAACAGCTTCTCGTTCAGCTCGTGCGAGATGACCGCGACGCGCGCGCCGGCCTCGTCGTCGGCGGCACTCCAGCCATGTCCGTGGCGCCACGGCGTCTCGAACATCGGGAAGAAGTCGGCGGTAGTGTAGCGGGCGCTCGCGAAGAACGCGGGGCGGTCGGCCTGCGCCGGCTGCACGGCGACCGAGCCGCCGGTCATCATCACCTGGCGTTCGCCGCGGTGTTCGCGCAGCAGGGCCTCGGCATCGAAGCGGGTCAGCTGTTCCAGCGGTTCGGCGCCGGGCGGCGCGGCGCCGCGTTCGTTGGCGTCGAGCTGCACGTAGAAGAGCCGGTCGCTCTTGCCCGGGATCGGGTCGCCCGACAGCACGTGGAACACCGTCAGCGTGGTCATGCTGGCGCCGATGCCGAGCGCGATCGCGAGCACCATCAGCGCGGTCAGCGCGGGGCTGCGGCGGAAACTGCGCAGCGCCAGGTCGAGGTGGTAGCCGAACATGGTGGGGCGCTCCTATTTCAGCAGGGTGTTGACGGCGGCGAGGTCGGCCTCGGCGATGCGGCCGGCCGACTGCAGCAGCAGCAGGCGGCTGAGCACGAACTGGTGGCGCGCCTGCGAGTACGAGGCCTGCGCGGAGGCCTGGGTCTGGATCGCGAGCAGCAGGTCGGTCATGGTCTGGGTGCCGAGTTCGTGGCCGATGCGGGTGGAGGCGAGGGCGCGGCCGGCCGAGTCGACCGCGGTGCGCGTGGCGCCGATGCGGCCGATGCCGGCGGCGATGCTGCGGTACTGCTCCAGCGTCTCGCGCGCGACGCGACGGCGGCGCAGCTCGTAGTCGTCGCGCGCCGCATCCTGCTGGCGCAGGGCCTGGCGCAGTTGTGATTGCGTGGCGCCGCCGGCGAACAGCGGCACGTTGAGCACGAGCCCGACGCTCGCGACGTTGCGGCCGTCGGTGTTGCTGGCCGGCACCGGCCAGGCGGCGGCGCGGCCGACGCCCAGGTTGGCGCTCAGCGTGGGCAGGTGGCCGGCCCGTGCGGCGGCGATGCCCTGCCCTGCGGCATCGACGACATGGCGCTGCGCCGACAAGCCCGGGTTGTGCAGCAGCGCCTCGTCGACCCAGGCCTGCGGATCGGCCGGCTCGGGCAAGGCCATCGGCAGCTCGTCCTGCAGGCGGTTGAGGGTCGGCACCGGCTGGCCGGTGATCTCGGAGAGCGCCTCGCGCGCATCGTCGCGTGCCTGGCGCGCATCGATGCTGGCCGCCTGCGCCGCCGCGTGGTAGGCCCGCGCCTGCTCCACGTCGACCTGGGCCGACAGCCCGTTGCGAAAGCGCTGGTCCGACTGTTCGACCTGCTGGCGGAACGCATCCTCGTTGGCCTCGACCTGGCGCACCGCGTCGTCGGCGGTGAGCACATCGAAGTAGGCACGGGCGACGCGGGCGCACAAGGCCTGTTCGGCGGCGCGCACCAGGTCGTCCTGCGCCTCGGCCTGCGACTGCGCGACATGCAGCTGCGACAGACGGGACACATCGACCAGCACCTGGTTCAGCGTGACGGAGGCGGCGCGGCTGCTGTTGCGCTCTCCCGGGTCACCGGTCGGTTGCAAGCGGTCGAATGCCAGGCCGGCCGAGGCCTGGGGCAGCAGCGGCGCTCGGGCCTGCACGACGCCCTCTCTCGCGATGCCGCGTTGGGCATCGGCCGCCGACAGCACCGGGTCGGCACGACGGGCTTGCTGGTAGACCTGCAGCAGGTCGTCGGCTCGGGCTGCCAGTGGTGCGGCTGCCAGCAGGAGTGCAGCGATGCAGCGGCGCATCGCGGCGCTTGGGGGACTGGGCTGAAGTGATCGACGAGCATGCGAGCGCCCGCACGTTTCGTCGACCTGTTCAGTCTTTTCTCCACCCCACACAGCACGGTGGTGGTGGCAAAGGCGCGAGTGGGCAGGCTGTGGAGCGCCAATCAGGACGGGGCGCCGGAGCTGGCTGGTTTCATGGCCCGCGTGCGCAGCACGCTTCGTGAACTGACTGTCGCACACTGTTTGACCACAACGAACGAAGTGAGTGGCGGGAGTTTGGGCGACGGGCCATGAAACCAGCCAGCGGAGGGCAGTCATCGCCCCCCGGGGCGATGACCGCACCGGCCGGCGAGCCACAGCCTGCCCACTCGCGCCTTTGCTCGCACCGTTCACCATCTCAGGCCGCCACTTCGCTCGCAGAGCTGAGCCGCAGTTCGTCCGACACATCCACGACCTGCCCGTCAACGACATGCACGTTCCGCTGCGCCCGCGCCGCCAGCTGCGGATCGTGCGTCACCATCACGATGGTCGCGCCCGAGCGGTGCAGTTCCTCCAGCAGCGCCATCACGCTGCGCGCCATCTGGCTGTCGAGGTTGCCGGTCGGCTCGTCGGCCAGCAGCAGCCGCGGACTGCCGGCCAGCGCGCGTGCGATCGCCACCCGCTGCTGCTGGCCACCCGACAACTCCGCCGGGTAGTGGCGCTCGCGCGCGGCCAGCCCCACCCGCTCCAGCGCATCGCGCACGCGCCGGCGACGCTCGTCGGCCTTCATGCCGCGGTAGCGCAACGGCACTTCCACGTTGTCGGCAATGTTCAGGTCCGGGATCAGGTTGAAGGCCTGGAAGATGAAGCCGATCTTCTCGTTGCGGATGCGCGAACGGGCGTTGTCGTCCAGCTGCCCCACCTCGACGCCATCGAGCAGGTAGCTGCCGCCGGTCGACGCCTCCAGCAGGCCGGCGATCGTCAGGAAGGTCGTCTTGCCCGAGCCCGACGGACCCGTCACCGCGACGAACTCGCCCTCCTTCACCTCGAGGTTGAACGCGCGCAGCGCATGGGTCTCGATCACCTCGGTGCGGTAGACCTTGGACAGGCCGGTCATCTTGAGCATGGGAGTCCTTCGGTTCGTTCGTTGATGGGTTGAATCACTGGCTGACGGCGACCTGCTCCGCCCCCTGGAACAGCTCGGCACCGGACACCACCACCCGGTCGCCGACGGCCAGGCCGCCGAGGATCTCGACCTTGTCGAGGCTGCGCGCGCCGACGCGGATCGGCGTCTTCACCGCCATGCCGTCGCGCAGCACGTACGCATGCGCGCCACCGGATTCGTCGACGAAGCTGCCGCGTTGCACGGCCAGCACGTCATCGCGCTTGTCGAGCAGCACGCGCACCGACAGGCGCTGGTTCTGCCTCAGCTGGCTCGGCTGCTCGCCCGCGCCACCGCTGAAGCGCAGCCGCGCCGCCACCTCGTTGTTGACGACCTCTGGCGACACCGTGCTGACCGCCGCGCGCCACGTGTGGCCGTTGCCGCTGATCTCGCCCGGCATGCCGACGCCGAGATCGCGCGCGAAACTCTCGGCCACCTGCATCTGCACCTCCAGCGCCGACAGGTCGATCACCGACAGCAGCTGCGCATCCTTCGCGACATTCGCATGCTCGGCAATGAACAACTGCCCCACCTGCCCCTCGACCGGCGAGCGCACCGTCAGGCTCTCGACCTGGCGCTGCAGGTCCTTCACCAGCAGCAGCTGCCGCGCATGCGCGAGCTGGCGGGCCTGCACATCGAACTTCAGGCTGTCGTCCTTCAGCCGCAGGCCGGCCTCGGCATGGTCGAGCGCGATGCGCGCCTTCTGCAGCGTGTCGCGCGCATGCTCGACCTGCATGCCCGACACCGCGCCGGCGTCGAACGCCTTCTGCTGGCGCGCCAGGTCGTTCTGCGCACTGCTGTGGTCGATGCGCGCCGCATCGAACGCCCCCTGCAATGTGCCGCGCTGCTGCCGCGCATCCACGTCGGCACGCAGCACGTCGGCCTTCATCGCGTCGGCATTCGACAGCTCCTGCGCGAGCTTCGCGGCCAGCTCGGGGCTGTCGATCACCGCGAGCACCTGGCCGCGCGCGACCCGGTCGCCGGCATGCACCTTCAGCGTCGCGGCACCGCCGCCGGCCGCGTACAGCGTCGGGCTCACCGCGGCGACGACCTTGCCCTCGGCCGCGATGTCGCGCACGAACGGGCCGCGCTGCACGGTCGCCACCACCAGCCGCGAGGCCGACACCGACGAGCCGCTCGAGAAGCCGTGCCGCAGCGCCGGCGTCGAGAGCGCGACCGCGAGCAGGGCCGCCAGCGCCGCGCCGGCGGCCAGCCACGSCCCGGGCCGCAGCCGGCGCTTCGGCAACGGCTGGTCCTGGGCCGAGGTGTCGCGGATCAGCGGAGCGTCGTTCGCAGCGTTCATGGCCTGCTTCATTGCAACGCCCGTGCCCGCTCCCGCCGGCGATGAAAATCCCATTGAATCAAGGGCTTGGCGCGGATTGCCCCTGCTGCCGATGTGTCCGCGGACAGCCACCGGACGGACAGCGGACAGCGCACGGACAATCCGCGGCCATGACGCCGACACCCACTGCCCTGGCCGCGCTGATGCAGGCCTTCTTCGACGCCGTGTCCTTCGAGCCCGGCGGGCGCCCGCCCTACGAGCGGCTGCACGGGCTGTTCATCGACGGCGGCCTGCTGATCCGCAACATCGGGCCGGCGCCCGAGGTGACGGGCGTCGCGCAGTTCATCGCGCCGCGCCAGCGCTCGGTCGAGGCCGGCGAGCTGACGGCGTTCCGCGAGACCGAGCTGGCCGAGATCACCGAGGTGTTCGGCCAGGTGGCGCACCGCACCAGCACCTATGCGAAGACCGGCACGCTGAACGGCCAGGCCTTATCGGCACGCGGCGTGATCTCGACGCAGTTCGTCTCGACGCCCACCGGCTGGCGCATCAGCGCGATGGCCTGGGACGACGAGCGGCCGGGGCTCGCGCTGCCGGCACGCTACGCGCCGCCTGCCGCCTGAACGCTCACCCCTTGAAGGGGTTGGCGGTCGCGAACCACAGCCCGATGCCGGTCGCGATGATGAACGCGCCGTCGAGCACGCCGACCAGCAGGAACACCTTCTGCTGCAGCGGCTCCATCAGCTCGGGCTGGCGCGCCGAGGCTTCGAGGTACTTGCTGGCCAGGACACCGACGCCCAGGCAGGAGCCGATGGCGCCGAGGCCGATCATGTGGCCGACGGCCAGCGGGACGAGGTCGATACCGTTCATGACAAAGGCCTTTCGTTCACTGTGAGTTCTGGTCGAGGAAGCCGGTGACGCTGCGCAGGCGCCGATCGTCGAGCAGCTCGGCGAAGTCGGTCCCGCGTGCGACGCCCTGTCCGCCGGCGTCGCACAGCTGCCACGAGAAGCGCAGGTAGCGGCCATGCGCATCCACCTGGCCATGCGGCTCGAAGCGGTGGCCCGGGTAGTGCTGCTGCACGGCGCCGATCAAGCCGCTGATCGCCTCGTGGCCGCGGACGTCGGCCAGCGGGTCGGTGTAGCGCGCGTCGGCACTCCACAGCTCCGCGATCAGCCGCGCCCGACGCGCCGCATCGCTTTCGTTCCAGGCCTCCAGATAGCGGGTGACCAGGGTGCTGGCATCATTCATGAATGCTCCTTCGGGGTTGAGTGAGTGAGAGGACATGGCTGCATCCTCGCGGCCTGGCCGCCTGCAGTCGATGACCTCCCAGGTCAAGTCGCCACGCCAGTCAAAGGAGAACCCGATGCTGTTCGTCCGCAACGTCACCCTGCCCGACGGCCGCCGCGGCCACGATGTGCTCGCGCGCGACGGCCGCATCGAGGCGATCGGCCCCCAGCTGCCGCAGCCCGAGGGCGCAACGCTGCTCGACGGCCACGGCTGGCTGCTGTCGCCGCCCTTCGTCGACGCGCATTTCCACATGGACGCGACGCTCAGCCACGGCCTGCCGCGCGTCAACCAGAGCGGCACGCTGCTCGAGGGCATCGCGCTGTGGGGCGAGCTGAAGCCGCTGCTGACGCAGCAGGCGCTGGTGGAGCGCGCGCTGCAGTACTGCGACTGGGCGGTGGCCAAGGGCTTGCTCGCGGTGCGTTCGCACGTCGACATCTGCGACGACCGGCTGCTCGCGGTCGACGCGCTGCTGCACGTGAAGCAGCTGGTGAAGCCGTACCTCGACCTGCAGCTGGTCGCGTTCCCGCAGGACGGCGTGCTGCGCTCCCCTACCGCGCTCGCGAACCTGAAACGCGCACTCGACCGGGGCGTCGACGTGGTCGGCGGCATCCCCCACTTCGAGCGCACGATGGCCGACGGCGCCGAGAGCGTGCGGCTGCTGTGCGAGCTGGCGGCCGAGCGCGGGCTGCGCGTCGACATGCACTGCGACGAGAGCGACGACCCGCTGTCGCGCCACATCGAGACGCTCGCGTTCCACACGCAGCGGCTCGGGCTGCAGGGCCGCGTCACCGGCTCGCACCTGACCTCGATGCACTCGATGGACAACTACTACGTCAGCAAGCTGCTGCCGCTGATCGCCGAGGCGCAGGTGCATGCGGTCGCCAACCCGCTGATCAACATCACGCTGCAGGGCCGCCACGACAGCTATCCGAAGCGCCGCGGCATGACGCGCGTGCCCGAGCTGATGGCCGCCGGCGTCAACGTCGGCTTCGGCCACGACTGCGTGATGGACCCGTGGTACTCGTCGGGCAGCGCCGACATGCTGGAGGTCGCGCAGATGGGCCTGCACGTGGCGCAGATGACCTCGCAGGCGCAGATGCGGGCCTGCTTCGATGCCGTCACCGTCAACAGCGCGAGGATCCTCGGGCTGGAGGGCTACGGACTGCAGGCCGGGGCGCGCGCTGACTTCGTGCTGCTGCAGGCGCGCGACCCGGTGGAAGCGATCCGGCTGCGCGCGACGCGGCTCGCGGTGGTGCGCGGCGGGCAGGTCATTGCGAAGACGCCGGCGGCCACCGCGACGCTGTCGCTGCCGGGACGGCCGGGCAGCGTCGACTGGACGCTGCAGCGCTAGCCTAGCGGCCTGCGGCCTCGCGGAAGTAGCGGATGCGGTCGTCGTCGGCCGGGTGCGACGCGATCGCGATGCCGAGCCAGCCGGGCTCGCCGCCGGAGCGCTTGCGGCGCTCCTCGGCGATCTTCTCGAAGAAGCGCACCATCGCATCGGGCGAGATGCCGGCGGCCTTCATCAGGTGCACGCTGTCGGCATCGGCCTCGCGCTCGGCATCGCGCGCATAGCCCGCCTGGCCCAGCACCAGCGGCACGCCGGCCAGCAGGCTGCTGAAGTCGCCGACCACCAGGCTCGTCACGACGCCCAGCGCGGTCGCCTGCACCAGCATGCGCAGCCCGTGGCGGTGGCGCACATGGCCGAGTTCATGGCCGAGCACGCCGACGATCACCGATTCGTCGCCGCCGACCAGCGCCACCAGTTCGTCGGTCAGCACCATCGTGCCGCCGGGCAGCGCGAACGCGTTCGGGCCCAGCGACTTGTCCTTGCCGCGGCGGAACAGCAGCTCGTGCGGCGGCGCGCCCTGCGGGTACGCCTGCGCGATCGCGCGCTCGAACGCGGCGCGCAGCTTCGCCTGCTGCGCCGCGGGCAGCTCGCTCGCCTGCACCAGCTCGCCGTCGACCGACTTCATCGCGGCCTCGCCGATCTGGCGATCGACCGAGGGCGGCAACATCGCGACGACCGCGCGCGAAGCCCACGGCAGCCCCCACAGGTAGCCGGCGACCATCAGCGCCGCGAACGCGACGACGATGCCGCCAACCCAGCGCCAGCTCTGCTGGGCCTTGACGACCAGCGTCTCGCTGCGGCCGCTTTCGCGCGCCCAGGCGTCCCACGCCGCCGAGTCGGTGCAGTGCAGCGCACCGCCGTCTTTCAGGTGCGCGACGCGTGCGCCGTGGCGGGTGCGCTCCGGCCATTGCACCTCGACGAGCGGCACGCTGCGCGCGACGCCGTCGCCGGCGATCAACAGGCGCTCGCCGCTCAGGTGGATGCGCACGCGGTGGCTGCGGGCGCTGCGGCCGTCGAAGTAGTCGACCTCGAGGGCAGGAGCGGCGGGCGCGTTCACAGGCCGACGTCGATGCCGAAGAAGTCACCGGCCGCGTCGCCGGCGGCATCGCCTTCGTGGCCGGCCTGCGCGACCAGCGCGTCGATGTGGGTGCGGCTGACGATGCCGACCGATTCGAGCCGCAGCCGGGTCAGCGCGACGCGCGCGAACGGCCAGTACAGGCCGAGCGTGACGATCATCAGCAGCCAGTTCGCGAGCGTCACGCGCAGCAGCGGCCAGAAGCGCAGCTCGCTCTTGAAGCGCAGGTGCTGGTTGCCGGTGCGCGACCACAGCAGGTTCTGGAAGCGCGAGGTGAAGTACGGCCGGGCGAAGACCTGCATCAGCAGCCACGATGCCAGGATCACGATGAAGCCGAGCACCATCGCCGCAACGCGGCCGGTCTCGCCGCGGTTGCGAATCAAGTCGGCCACGCTGGAGCCGAGCAGCGTGGCCAAGCCGAAGACGACGAGGCCGGCCACGACGCCGGCCACCAGCCACACGCCCAGGCTCTTCAGGCACAGCCCATAGAAGGCCCCGGGGCCGGCGCGCAGCTCGGTCTGCAGCTGCGCGAACGCATAGTGGTCGTGCTGGTACTTCTTCAGGTTCCACATCATCAGCGGCAGCACCAGCAGCGTCACGCCCATCACCGCGGTGAAGGCCGGGCCGAACCAGCCGGGTGGGTGGACCTGGTCGGGCACCGCAAGCAGGACGCCCAGCAGCACGGCGCTGGGCGCGAACACCGGCAGCAGTGCGCGGTAGGCGCCGGCTGCGTCGCCCTTGAAGCGAAAGCGCAGCCCGCGCCAGCTGGTGTTGGCGAGGCGGAACTGCAGCGACGACTTGAACAGTGCCGGCCACAGCGCCGCGACGATCACGAAGGCCACCAGCCCGGCCATCGGCGAGAACTGGCCGGCCACCGAATACAGCCCGCCGAGCAGCACCACCAGCAGGTAGCCGCGCAGCATCTTCTTCGGGTCGCCGTGGAAGCCGAGCGGGTGGCCGGCCACCAGCGTGTTGCCGTAGAAGTAGCGCAGGCGGCGCACCTTGGCCCACGGGAAGTAGAGCCCGGCGGTGACCAGCGTGAGCAGCAGGTTGACGATCCAGATGCGGAAGTATTCGCTGCCGGAGCCGGTGAAGCGGATCGGCAGGCGTTCGTTGAGCGTGCTGTCGAAGCTGGAYGGGGTGACCGTGGGCGGCACGGTGGTGGTGTCGAGCGTCGAGATCACGCCGTTCAGGCCGGCGCTGTCGATGCTGGCGCTCTGGGCGGGCTGGTCACCGTCGGGCGCGGTGAATCCGCCCTGGGGGCCGTGGGGTGTTGTCATGTCGTGTTGCGCCGTGCGGGGTGGATGGCCGGCGTTCTCCCTCGCCGAAAACTTTAACACTGCGTTTCAGACAGCCACCCTTCGCTAGAATCGTTTTCACTCCAGGGACACCCACATGAAACTCATCGGCTCGCTCGCAAGCCCGTACGTGCGCAAGGTGCGCATCGTGATGGCGGAAAAGAAGCTCGACTACCAGTTCGAACTGGAGGACGTGTGGACGAGCGACGCGATCATGAAGTCCAACCCGCTGGGCAAGGTGCCGGTGCTGGTGATGGAGGGTGGCGAGGCGGTCTTCGACTCGCGGGTGATCGTGGAGTACATCGACACGCGCTCGCCGGTGGGCAAGCTGATTCCGGAGACCGGGCGTGAGCGCACCGAGGTGCGCACCTGGGAGGCGTTGGGGGATGGCCTGCAGGATGCGGCGATCCTGGCCAGGCTGGAGCAGACCTGGCCCGGCCGCAGCGAGGGCCAGCGCAGTGCGGCGTGGGTGAGCCGGCAGATGGACAAGGTGCATGCCTGTTTGGCGGCGATGAGCCAGGGGTTGGGCGAGAAGGCCTGGTGCTCGGGCAACCACTTCACGCTGGCCGATATCGCGACGGGCTGCGCACTCGGGTACCTGGATTTCCGATTTGCCCATATCGATTGGCGGACGACGTATCCGAACTTGTCGAAGCTCTACGAGAAGCTGGCGGTTCGGCAGAGTTTTGTGGATACGGCTCCGCCGAAGGTTTAGGGTCTTTTCACTGCGTGAGGCTGCTGCCGGGTCTCGCCCCGGCGGGCGAGTCACTTTCATTTGCTGGCTCAAATGAAAGTAACCAAAGCAAAGAGCCCTCAACCCGAAAACCATACGGTTCGTTCAGTCTCGCTGCGGACAACACTGACGCTTCGGCTGGTGCCCCACSTTCATTGGGATTGTTGGCCGTTCTTCTCCACCCAGCTCGCTRCGCATCGCCAAGATGCATGGCGATCGCGGGCGCGAGACGATGCGACGCGAAGCGAGCGAGTCGAGTGAAGCGGGAGAACAACAATCCCAATGAACGGGGGATGTGCAGCCGAAGCGTCAGTGTTGTCCGCAGCGAGACTGAACGAACCGCATGGTTTTCAAAGCGCCTTTGCTTTGGTTACTTTCATTTGGCAAGACAAATGAAAGTGACTCGCCCGCCGGGGCGAAATCCCGGCAGCAGCCTCACGCAGTGAAGAGACAGAGGTCAGATCTCGACCTTCGAGCCGAGCTCGACCACCCGATTCGTTGGCAGCGACAAGAAGTCCGCCGCCGCCGCCGCATTCCGGTGCATCCCCGCAAAGAGCTTCTCGCGCCAGCTCGCCATGCCGCTCCCAAACGTCGGGATCACGATGTCGCGCGACAGGAAATACGAGGTCTCCATGTCGTCCATCTGGCAGCCTCGCGTGCGCAAGAAGTTCAGCGCCTCCGGCACGTCCGGCTCGTTCTTGAAGCCGAAGTGCACCGTCACCTGCCAGCAGTCGCGGCCCAGCGGCTCCATCTCGCAACGCTTCTCGAAACCGATCCACGGCACCTCGTGCAGCTTCACCGTCACGAACAGGTTGGTCTCGTGCAGCACCTTGTTGTGCTTCAGGTTGTGCAACAACGCATTCGGCGTCAGCCCCTGCTCGCTCACCAGGAACACCGCCGTGCCGGCCACCCGCGTCGGCGGACTCACGAACACCGCGTCGAGAAAACTCTTCAGGTCGATCGCGTCCTCGCGCAGGCGCTCGGCCATCAGCCGGCGACCCTGCTTCCAGGTCATCATGATCATGAACATCACGCCACCGATCACCACCGGGAACCAGCCGCCGTCGAACACCTTGATGACGTTCGCGCTGAAATAGGTGAAGTCGACCAGAAAGAAGAAGCCGGTCGCCGCCATGCTCAGCGGCCACGGGTACTTCCAGCCGTAACGGATCACGAAGAAGGTCATCGTGGTCGTGATCAGCATGTCGATCGTCACCGCAATGCCATACGCCGCCGCCAGCTTGCTGCTCGAGCCGAAGGTCACGACCGCCAGCACGATGCAGGCATACAGCCCCCAGTTGACGAACGGCACATACACCTGCCCCGTCTCCCGCACCGAGGTGTGCAGGATGCGCAGCCGCGGCAGGTAGCCGAGCTGCATCGCCTGCTTCGTCACCGAGAACGCCGCCGTGATCAACGCCTGCGACGCGATCACCGCCGCCAGCGTCGCCAGGCCGATCAGCGGGTACACCGCCCAGGGCGGCGCCATCTCGTAGAACGGGTTCTTCACGTTCTCCGGGTGCGCCAGCAACATCGCGCCCTGCCCGAAATAGTTCAGCACCAGCGCCGGCATCGCGAGGCTGAACCACGCGAGACGGATCGGGCGCTTGCCGAAATGGCCCATGTCGGCATACAAGGCCTCGGCACCCGTCACGCACAACACGATCGAGCCGAGCGCGATGAACGCGATCGCCGGATGGCCCAGCAGGAAATCCAGCGCGTAATGCGGGCTCAGCGCCGCCAGGACGGCCGGGTTCGTCACGATCTGCGACAGCCCGAGCACCGCCAGCACCGCGAACCACAGCACCATCACCGGGCCGAACAGCTTGCCCACCGTCGCGGTGCCATGGCGCTGCACCAGGAACAGCAGCGTCAGCACCACCAGCGACAAGGGCACGATGTAGTGGTGCAGCCCGGGCGCCGCGACCTCCAGGCCCTCGATCGCGCCCAGCACCGTGATGGCCGGCGTGATCACGCCATCGCCGAAGAAGATCGCCGTGCCGAAGATGCCGACCATCAGCAGCCGCCTGCGCAGCACCGGCCGGTCCTTCACCGCCTGCGACGCCAGCGCGAGCATCGCGATCAACCCGCCTTCACCGTTGTTGTCGGCCCGCAGGATCAGCACCACGTACTTCACCGAGACCACCACCGTCAGCGTCCAGAACACCAGCGACAGCACGCCGTAGATGTTCTGCGGCGTCAACGGCACGTGACCGTGGGCGAAGACTTCCTTGAGTGCGTAGAGGGGGCTGGTGCCGATGTCGCCGTAGACGACGCCAAGGGCGCCCAGCGTCAGGGCGGCCAGGCTGGAGCTGGGACGATGCTGATTCACGTTCCACCGCGCCCGCCGAAGGGGCACGGCTCAATCCAAAGGACGGCCATTGTGCGCCCGTGGATACGCCCGGAAACAGATCGCCCGCCCCCACCCCCAAGGTGTCGGGGGTTGATGTTGCACTGCAGCAACGAGTGGTGTAGGGCCGAGCGCCGGGCCGCCCCAAGCCGGCCCGCATCCCCCCGGGGGATCGGCCGACGTACCCGTCGACCGAGGGGCTCCATCTACTCGTAGACCTCGGCGTCGGGATCCGTGGCTTCCATTTCGTAGCTGGCCGCGAGCATGGCCAAGCGAGCGATCACTCCGTACATGTAGAAGCGATTCGGCGCACTGGCACCCGGCTTGACGCCTGGCTTGGGCAGCTGGTTCGACTCGGCGAAGGCCAGCGGCACGAAGCTCGCCCCGGGGGAATTCAGGTTCTCGTCGATGCCGCGCTCGGCGTTGACGCGGTAGAAGCCACCGACCACGTAGCGGTCGATCATGTAGACGACCGGCTCGGCGACCGCATCGTTGACGCGCTCGTAGGTCGGCACGCCTTCCTGCAGGATGACCTCGCTGACCTCCTGGCCGTCCTTGATCACGCTCATCTTGTTGCGTGCCTTGCGGTTCAGGTCGACCAGGTCCTTCGGGTCGCGCACCGTCATGATCCCCATGCCGTAGGTGCCGGCATCGGCCTTCACGATGATGAACGGCTTCTCCTGGATGCCGTATTCCTTGTACTTGCGGCGGATCTTGCCCAGCAGCGCCTCGGCATTGCTCGCCAGGCATTCGGCGCCGGTGCCGTCGCTGAAATTGACCTCGCCGCAGCGGGCGAACATCGGGTTGATCAGCCACGGGTCCATGCCCAGCAGCTTGGCGAACTTCTTCGCGACCTCTTCGTAGGCCTGGAAGTGGTTGGTCTTGCGGCGCACCGCCCAGCCGGCGTGCAGCGGCGGCAGCAGGTACTGCTCGTGCAGGTTCTCCAGCACCTTCGGGATGCCGGCCGACAGGTCGTTGTTCAGCAGGATCGTGCAGGGATCGAAATCCTTCAGCCCGAGGCGCCCGCGCGTGCGCAGCAGCGGCTCGACGGTCAGCGCGCTGCCGTCGGGCAGGTCGATCTGCGTCGGCGCCTTGATGGTGTCGTCCAGCGTGCCCAGGCGCACGTTCAGCCCGGCCTGGTGGAAGATCTGCATCAGGCGCGCCACGTTCATCAGGTAGAACGTGTTGCGGGTGTGCTTCTCGGGGATCAGCAGCAGGTTCTTGGCCTCGGGGCAGATCTTCTCGATCGCCGCCATCGCCGCCTGCACCGCCAGCGGCAGCATCTCGGGCGTCAGGTTGTTGAAGCCGCCCGGGAACAGGTTGGTGTCGACCGGCGCCAGCTTGAAGCCGGCATTGCGCACGTCGACCGAGGTGTAGAACGGCGGCGTGTGCTCCATCCATTCGAGGCGGAACCAGCGCTCGATGGCCGGCAGCGATTCGAGGATGCGCTGCTCCAGTTCGTTGATCGGGCCGGTGAGTGCAGTGATGAGATGGGGAACCATAAGAGCCCGTTGAACGCCTGGGGATCGCGGATTCTAGGCATCTGGGGTCGCCGCCGTCGATGGCAAGTGCGGAGGCCCCGGCCGGTGTGCGCCATGCGTCACGGCCGGCAGGGGCCCCGGGCCGAAAAGGAAAAGGCCGCCCGGAGGCGGCCTTCCCTGTGTCCCGCGCGGACCGAAGTCCGCGCCTCTTCCCAAAATTACTGGTGATAAGCCGTCTCGCCGTGTGCCGAGATGTCCAGGCCTTCGCGTTCCTCTTCTTCCGTCACGCGCAGGCCGACCACCAGGTCGACGATCTTGAACGCCACCACCGAGACCACGCCCGACCAGACGACGGTCACGAGCACGGCCTTCAGCTGGATCCACACCTGGGCGCCGATGCCGTTGGAGGTGACCGAGGCCGTGACCCAGTCACCGACCAGGCCGGGGCCGCCGAGCGATTGCGTGTTGAACACGCCCGTCAGCAGCGCGCCGACGATGCCGCCGACGCCGTGCACGCCGAACACGTCCAGCGAGTCGTCGGCACCGAGCAGCTTCTTCAGCGCGTTGACGCCCCACAGGCAGGCGAAACCGGCGACGAAGCCGATCACGATCGCGCCCATCAGGCCGACATTGCCGGCCGCCGGCGTGATCGCCACCAGGCCTGCCACCGCACCGGAAGCCGCACCCAGCATCGAGGCCTTGCCCCGCATCAGCGCTTCACCGATCGACCACGCGAGCACCGCGGCCGAGGTGGCCGTGAAGGTGTTCATGAAGGCGAGCACGGCGCTGTTGCCGGCTTCGAGCGCCGACCCGGCGTTGAAGCCGAACCAGCCCACCCACAGCAGCGAGGCACCGACCATCGTCAGCGTCAGCGAGTGCGGCGTGAACGCTTCCTTGCCGTAGCCGACGCGCTTGCCGACCATGTACGCACCCACCAGGCCCGCGACGGCGGCGTTGATGTGCACCACCGTGCCGCCCGCGAAGTCGAGCGCGCCCCATTGCCACAGCAGGCCGGCCTTCGAGTTCATCTCGTCGACGACGCCCGCGGCGCTGTACGCATCCGGGCCCATCCAGAACCAGACCATGTGCGCGATCGGCGCGTAGCTGAAGGTGAACCACAGCGCCATGAACAGCAGCACGGCCGAGAACTTGATGCGCTCGGCGAACGCGCCGACGATCAGGCAGCAGGTGATGCCGGCGAAGGTCGCCTGGAAGGCCGCGAACAGCAGCTCGGGGATGTAGACCCCCTTGCTGAAGGTCGCGCCCATCGCGAACACGCCGGTGGCCGGATCGAAGATGCCCTTCATGAACAGCCGGTCGAGGCCGCCGACGAACTTGTTGCCTTCGGTGAAGGCCAGGCTGTAGCCGTAGATGGTCCACAGCACGACGATCAGCGAGAAGGTGACCATCACCTGCATCAGCACCGACAGCATGTTCTTGCTGCGGACCAGGCCGCCGTAGAACAGCGCCAGGCCCGGCACCGTCATCATGATCACGAGCAGCGTCGCGACGATCATCCAGGCGACGTCGCCCTTGTTGGCGACCGGCACGGCAGGCGCCGATGCGGCCGCTGYAGCGGACGCTGCGGCAGCCGGTGCGGAGGCCGCGTCAACCGCGGCCGCGGGCGCCGCGGCCGAAGCCGTGGCGGCGGGCGCGGAGGCCGCGTCCTGCGCCAGCGAGACGCCGGCGAAGCCCCAGGCAGCGAAGCCCAGGGCGAGTGTGGCAATGAGTTTCTTCATGGTTGTCTCTGTTGTAGTGTGCTCAGAGGGCGTCCTTGCCGGTCTCGCCGGTGCGGATGCGCACCACCTGCTCGAGGGGCGACACGAAAATCTTGCCGTCGCCGATCTTGCCGGTGCGGGCCGCGCCTTCGATGGCTTCGATCACGCGGTCGATCAGGCCGTCGTCGACGGCGGCCTCGATCTTGACCTTCGGCAGGAAGTCGACCACGTACTCCGCACCGCGGTACAGCTCGGTGTGGCCCTTCTGGCGGCCGAAGCCCTTGACCTCGGTCACCGTGATGCCCTGGACGCCGATGGCGCTCAAGGCTTCACGCACTTCGTCGAGCTTGAAGGGCTTGACGATGGCAGTCACCATCTTCATGGAATGCTCCTGTTGGCAATGAATGGGTGGGGCTCGCGCAGGCGCGGGCTCACATCGACTTGGTGATCGTCAGGATGGCGCGCGCCTTGTTGATGTCGCCATAGAAGTCCTTCTTGGTCGCGCCGACGATCGCCGCGCCCGCCGAGAAGCCCGATCCGAGGTCCATCGTCGCGCCGAACTTGTAGTCGGCGTAGTTCTCGTAGCCGACGTCCTTCAGTTCACTCGACAGGCGCGTGAAGCCCATGTGGGCGTTCAGCGTCACGCCCTTGGCGACCTCGAAGTTGCCCGACAGGTCGAGGTAGCCGGTGTTGCGGCCCTTGGGTGCCGGCTGGCCCAGCAGCAGGCCGGCCGATTCGCCGAGGCCGAAGTAGTCCTTCGACACCGTGGTCGAGTACTTCAGCGACACCGGGCCGTAGCTCAGCGCGCCATAGAGCTCGGTGGTGTTGAAGTCGACGACCTTGTCCTTCTGCGAGTAGTAGTACTGCAGCACGCCGACATCGAAGCCGATGTCCTTCGCGATCTCGCCCTTGTAGCCGCCGTAGAAGTCCATCTCGATGCCGGAATTGGTGAACCCGATGCTCGAGTTCCAGTTGCCGACGTAGAAGCCGCTGTTCGCGTAGTCGAAGCCGCCCTGCACGGCCGGCTTGTTGTTGCCCTGGTCCTGGCCACGGTACTTGTAGTTCGTGGTCAGGCTGAAGTTGGTGGCCACGGCCGGCGCGGCGTCTTCGGCATGGACCGACACGGCGAACAGCGATGCCAGGGCCGAAAGGATCACGATCTTCTTCATGCAGATTTCTCCAGGCGTTTGAAACTGAGGGGGCCGGGGCCTCTGTGCAGCTTTTGTGCCATGGACTTTTTGGGGCGTGCGCGCCCCATCGGGGCTCATTCGGCAGCTTTCACGAGGCTGCGCTGCGGAAAACGCACCTCCGCGGTGCCGATTGACACAGCATGCACCCGATTGCCCGCTTCTGGTGCAATTCAGTGGCCGGGCCGGCGACCGGTACAGATGCCCCGTGTCGGAGGATCCCCTCCCTGGGCAGAATCGCGCCCCTCTCATCTGCGAAGCGGGGAAAGCGCATGACATTGGCCGTCGTCCACAGCCGGGCCCTCGATGGCCTGGCGGCACCCGAGGTCACCGTCGAGGTGCACCTGGCCAACGGCCTGCCGAACTTCACGCTGGTCGGGCTGGCCGACACCGAGGTGAAAGAGGCGCGCGAGCGGGTGCGCGCCGCGCTGCAGAACAGCGGCCTGGCCTTCCCGCACAACAAGCGCATCACCGTGAACCTGGCGCCGGCCGACCTGCCGAAGGAGTCGGGCCGCTTCGACCTGCCGATCGCGCTGGGCATCGTCGCGGCGCAGGGCGGGCTGGACCTGCAACGCCTCGCGCGCTTCGAGTTCGCCGGCGAGTTGTCGCTGGCCGGTGACCTGCGGCCGGTGCGCGGCGCGCTGGCAATGGCGCTCGCGCTGCAGACGCAGAGCACACCGGCACGCGCGCTGGTGCTGCCGGCCGCGAATGCCGAAGAGGCCGCGCTGGTGGCCGGCATCGAGATCCACGGCGCGAAGCACCTGCTCGAGCTGGTGCAGGCGCTGCGCCCGGACGACCCCGACGACCCCACGCCGCGCGAGCCGCTGCCGCGCGCACTGCCACCGCGCCCCGGCACGCCGGCGGCGCTGCCCGACCTGCGCGACGTGAAGGGCCAGAGCGGCGCGAAGCGTGCGCTCGAGATCGCCGCGATCGGCGGCCACAGCCTGCTGATGGTCGGCCCGCCGGGCACCGGCAAGTCGATGCTGGCGCAGCGCTTCGCCGGGCTGCTGCCGCCGCTGACGGCACAGGAGGCGCTCGAGTCGGCCGCGGTGCTCAGCATCAGCGGCAGCTTCCGCGCCGAGCGCTGGCGGCAGCGGGTGCTGCGCAGCCCGCACCACGGTGCGTCGGCGGTGGCGCTGGTGGGCGGCGGGTCGCCGCCGCGGCCGGGCGAGATCTCGCTCGCGCACCACGGCGTGCTGTTCCTCGACGAGCTGCCCGAGTTCCCGCGCGCCGCGCTCGAGGCGCTGCGCGAGCCGATGGAGACCGGCCGCATCACGATCTCGCGCGCGGCGCGGCAGGCCGACTTCCCGGCCCAGTTCCAGCTGATCGCGGCGATGAACCCGTGCCCCTGCGGCCACCTGGGCAACCCGCAGCGCGCGTGCCGCTGCTCGCCCGACCTGGTGCTGCGCTACCAGGCCCGCATCAGCGGCCCGCTGCTCGACCGCATCGACCTGCAGGTCGAGGTGCCTGCATTGCCCGCCGAGGCCCTGGCCACCGCGCCCGATGGCGAGCCGAGCGGGCAGATCTGCGGGCGCGTCCAGGACGCGCAGCAGCGTGCGCTGGCACGCCAGGGCTGCCGCAACGCGCAGCTGGCCGGCGATGCGCTCGACCTGCATTGCGCGCTCGACACGGCCGGCGCGGCCTTCCTGCGCGCGGTGTCGACCCGGCTCGGCTGGTCGGCGCGCAGCTTTCACCGCGTGCTGCGGGTGGCACGCAGCATCGCCGACTCGGCAGGCCGTGAGGCCATCGAGAACGCCGACCTCGCCGAGGCCATCCAGTACCGGCGCGCGTTGTCGCCCGGGTGACGGCGCGCCTGAAGCGTGACGGCGCCGACGGCGAAGGACAAGCTTCTTTACCGTGACGCGACAGCGCCGAGACGCAGCACGCGAGGGGCCGCCTTAGCATCGCGGCCCGCATCCGTCGCCCGAGGCCCCATGACCCCGCCGAACCCCCTGAAGTGCGCCGTGTTCGCGCTCGGCGCCGCGTGCGCGCTCTCGATCGGCGTGGCACCGGCCCGGGCGGCACGCGCCGAGCCGGGCGCAACGCTGAACTTCCCCGACACCGACGTGGAGTCCGCGGCGCGCGCGATGGCCGCCATCCTGGGCCGTCCGATCTTCGTCGACCCGCGCGTCAAGGGAAAGCTGTCGCTCTACACCGAGCAGGGCGTGACGCCCGCGCAGGCGTACCAGATCTTCGTGGCCGCGCTGCGCGGGCTCGGGTCCGCGGTGGTCGAGTCGCGCGGCCTGCTGAAGGTGGTGCCCGAGGCCGAGGCCAAGCTGCAGACCGGCGTGGCCGGCGCAGGGCCGGCGCGTGCGCGCGGCGACCAGGTGGTCACGCAGGTGATCCCGCTGGTGCACGAGAACGCCAGCAACCTGGTGCCGGTGCTGCGCCCGCTGATCGCGCCGAACAACACCATCACGGCCAATGCCGGCAACAACACGCTGGTGATCACCGACTATGCCGAGAACCTGGAGCGGCTGCAGACCCTGATCGCCGCGCTCGACACGCCGAGCGCCACCGACGTGGAGGTCATCCCGGTGCACAACGCGATCGCCTCCGACCTGGCCGCGACGGTGCTGCGCATGACGGACGGCGCGGGCCAGGCGGCGGCTGTGCCGGCAGCGGGCGCCAGCGCAGCAGCGGCCACTATCGTCGCCGACCCGCGCCTGAACGCGCTGCTGGTGCGCGCCCCGAACCCCGCCCGCCTGGCCGCGATCCGCGCGCTCGTCGCGCAACTCGACCGGGCCGGCGGCGGCGGCGTTGCCGGCGGCAACATCCATGTCATCTACCTGAAGAATGCCGAGGCGACGCGGCTGGCCACCGTGCTGCGCGCCGCCGCGGCGAACGACGCCGGCCGGGTGTCGGCCACCGGCGGCGGCACCAGCCCGGGCGCGGCACCGATCATGGCGCAGGCGGCCGCGGCCAGCCCCGCCGGAAGCGRTGGCAACGGCGGCAGCTCGTCGGCATCGGCCCAGTCCACCGCGCCGGTCAGCGCCGCCGCGCAGCCGTCGACCGGCGGCTACATCCAGGCCGACCCGGCCGCCAATGCGCTGATCATCACCGCCCCCGAGCCGCTGTTCCGCGAGCTGCGCGCGGTGGTGGAACTGCTCGACACCCGGCGCGCCCAGCTCTACGTCGAATCGCTGGTGGTCGAGGTCGACGCGGCCAAGGCGCTCGACATCGGGCTGCAATGGAAGCAGATCTTCAGCATCAGCCAGRGCAGCCTGAGCACGCTGACGCTGGGCAACGTGGCGTCGGCGCTCGAGTCGATGTCGGGCACCAACATCCTGTCGACCGCCAACGTCGTCACGCTCGACAACGAAGAGGCGAAGATCGTGGTCGGACAGAACGTCCCCTTCGTCACCGGCAGCTACACGTCCGGCAGCAGCGCGAGCCCGTTCCAGACGGTCGAGCGCAAGGACGTGGGCATCACCTTGCGCATCCGCCCGCAGATCGGCCAGAACGGCAGCATCCGCATGACGATCTTCCAGGAGTCGTCGTCGGTGAGTTCGACGGCGACGCCGGGCACCAGCAACGCCGGGCCGGCCACCAACAAGCGCTCGATCGAATCCACCGTGATGGTGAACGACGGCAGGATCGTCGTGCTGGGCGGCCTGATCGAGGACGCCTACGAGAGCGATGCCGGCAAGATCCCGTTCCTCGGCGACATCCCGCTGCTGGGCGGCCTGTTCCGCTACCTGAACCGCACGCGCCGCAAGACCAACCTGGTGGTGTTCCTGCGCCCGCACGTGATGGCCGACGAAGCGGCGCTGGACGCGACGTCGCTGGACCGCTACGACTACATCCGCGCGCGCCAGCGCGAGCTGCCGCAGGACGTGCGCCAGGTGTTGCCGCAGGACGATCTCCCGGTGCTGCCGGCCGCGCAGCCGTGACCTCGGTCACGCTTGCGCCGCCCGCATTCGCCGGTCAGGGCGTGGTCGACGCGCGGTCATGCGGACCGGGCAGGGGTTCCCTACATTCGCGGCTCGTTTGCACCCAGCCCGAGGTTCCCCCCGATGCAGTCTTCCCATCGCCCCCCGGCATCCCTGCTGATGCGCGCCGCCGGCCTGGCCGCGCTGCTGCTGTCGCAAGCGGCCCTGGCCGACATCGTCGTCGGCCAGGTGGCGCCGTTCAGCGGCCCGCAGGCCGTCACCGGCAAGGCCGTGCACGCCGGGGCGCAGCTCTGGTTCGATGCGGTGAATGCGCGCGGCGGCATCAAGGGCCAGCGCATCCGCTTCGTGACGCGCGATGACGCGCAGAAGCCCGACCAGACGGTCCGCCTCGTCAAGGAGCTGATCGAGAAGGAGTCGCCGGTCGCCCTGCTGGGCACCATCGRCACCACCAACCTCGAGGCGCTGGCGGCCGACGGCGTGCTGGTGCGCACGCACGTCGGCATGGTCGGCGCGATCTCCGGCGCCGCCTCGGTGGCGAGCGCCGACGGCATGCTGGTCGTCAAGGCGAGCTACCACGACGAGGTGAACCGGCTGCTGGGCCAGCTGTCGCACCTGGGCATCCGCCGCGTCGGCCTGGTCTACCAGGACGACGGCCTGGGCAAGGACGTGCTGGCCGGCGCGCAGGCGGCCGCAGGCCGCTTCGGCATGACGCTGGTCGCGCGTGCCGGCTACCCGCGCAACACGATCGAGGTGGGCAGCGCAGTCGACCAGATGATCACGGCCGCGCCCGAGGTGGTCGTGCTGGGCGCCACCACCGCGGCCGCCATCGAGTTCACGCGCCGCTACGAGGTCGCCGGCGGCCACGCGCTGCTGTACGGCATGTCGATCATCGACACCGATGCGCTGCTGAAAGCGCTGGGCACGCAACGCGCCCGCGGCTACGCCTTCTCGATCGTGCTGCCGCAGACGTCGCAGCCGAGCCTGTCGATCGTGCGCGAGTACCTGGCCCTGCAGGCCGCGACGCCCAGCCCGGACCTGTCGGCCCGCTCGATGGAAGGCTTCATCGCCGCGAAGGCACTCGTCACGTCGCTGGAGAAGACGCCGCGCATCACGCCCGAGGCCGTCACCGCGACCTTGCGCAGCTCGCCCCCGCTCGACCTGGGCGGCTACGTGCTGGACTTCAGCACGCGCGGGCGCGGCGGCTCGCACTACGTGAACTTCGGCATCTTCGGTATCAACGGCCGCATCGTCCAGTAACCGACAGCCCCTTCCGATCATGCAAGCAGTACACATCCGCCGACACCTCGCCCTGTTCGCCATCGCCTCCTCGTTCGGCCTGGGCAGCCAGGCCGCCGAGCAGGACCTGGTGGGCAACACCGTCCTGCTCGGCCAGTCGGCGCCGTTCAGCGGACCGTCGTCGCAGGTGGCCACCGAGTTCAACCTCGGCGCGCGCACCTACTTCCAGTCCGTCAACGAAGCCGGCGGCGTGAACGGCCGCAAGATCGAGCTGCGCACCAAGGACGACGCCTACGACCCGGCGCGCACCGTGCAGAACACGCACGACCTGATCGAGAAGGATGGCGTGCTCGCGCTGTTCGGCTACATCGGCACCTCGACCACGCTGGCGGCGCTGCCGGTGCTCACCGCCGCGCAGGTGCCGCTGTTCGCGCCGGCCTCGGGCGCCGCCGCGCTGCGCGAACCGTTCAACCGCTACGTCTTCAACCTGCGCGCCGGCTATGCCGAGGAGGCCGAGCACATCGTCGAGCAGCTGAGCGTCACCAACCTGACGCACATCGCGGTGTTCCACCAGAGCGATGCCTTCGGCACCGCCGGCATGGAAGCGGTGGCCCAGGCCGGCAGGAAGCGCAAGCTCGCGATGGGCACCGTGGCGACCATCGCGCGCGACAGCACCGACGTGGCGGCGCCCGCGAAGGCCCTGCTGGCGGCGCACCCCGATGCGGTGGTGCTGGTCAGCTCCTACGCCTCGTGCGCGGCGCTGATCCGGGAGATGCGCAAGGGCGGCTTCAAGGGCCAGTTCGTCAGCCTGTCGTACGTCGGCGGCAAGTCGCTGGCCGACGAGCTGGGCAGCGCCGGCGCCGGCCTGCAGGTCTCGGAAGTGGTGCCGTTCCCGTGGGCGGAGGCGAGCCCGATCCAGCGCGAGTATGCGCAGGCGATGCGCAAGGCCGGCGTGCCGACGCGCAGCTTCCATTCGATGGAGGGCTTCATCGCCGCGAAGACGATGACCGAGGCCCTGCGCCGCGCCGGGCACGCACTGACGCGCGCCAAGCTGATCAGCACGCTGGAAACGATGCACGACTGGGACGCGGGCGGCTACCACGTGACGTTCAGCCCCGAGACCCACAACGGCGGCCACATGGTGGAGATGACGATGCTCGGCTCGGACGGCCGCTTCCTGCACTGACGCGCCCGCGCATGCTGGACGCTGGGTGGGCGACCCCGCCGGAGTTCGACGCCATCCGCTCAGAGCCGGACCTGCGCGCCTTCGTCGAGCGCTTCCGCCTGAAGGCCTTGCGGGCGCATCCGGCTTCGGCGCAGACGCTGGGCGAGTGGAGCGGCGCAATCGACGGCCGCGCGGTGTTCGTGCGCAGCCGCCGCGTCGCGGCACCGCACGGGCCGCGCGGAGCGTGGGTGCAGCAGGTGAGCCTGACGGTCGGCACGGCGGCCGGCGGCCCGCTGTCGGAGCGGACGCTGTACTTCGCCGTGGCGTGAGTTCAGGCGGAGAGCCGCACCTCAGTTCACCCGCGCCGGCGGCAGCGCCGGCATCCTGAACAGGCGTCCGTCGGGCAGCACGACGAAGTGGCAGGTGCTGCCCGGTCGCTCGGTGACGGTCATCGACGCGCTGCGCCACGAGCGCATGTCGGTGGGGTGAGGTTCGCGCAGGTCACGCAGCGTGATGGCGGCGTGGGCTGGCGCGRCATTCGGTGCGGCTTGATATGTGTTCATGTGTTCATTTTGTTGAGCACATGAAAGGAGCCGGCATCACCGGCGAACCGGTGTGCAGCAGTGCGAAATCAGCGCCGCGGGTCGAGGTGTTCGCCGAGGTGCTCACGGAAGCTCGCCGCATCCAGGAAACCCACCACCCGCGCCTCGCTGCGCTCCTCGCCGCCGGGCGGGAAGAACAGCAGCGCCGGCGGCCCGAACAGGCCGTACTTGCGCATCAGGGCCTTGTCCTGCGCGTTGTTGGCCGTCACGTCGACACGCAGCAACGTCATGCCGGCCAGCCGCTCGCGCACCGCGGCGTCGGTGAAGGTCAGCGACTCGAACTCCTTGCAGGCGACGCACCAGTCGGCATACAGGTCGACCATCACCGGCTTCGTCGACGTGCGCACCGCGGCATCGAGCGCCGCCAGGTCGGCCACCGGCTGGAACGGCAGCGCGGCCTCGCGCGTGCCGCTGGCCTGGCCCGACCCGGCGAGGTGCTGCAAGGGCTGCAGCAGGTCGCGCCCGCCGGACGCGATGCCGGCCAATTGCAGCACCGCGAGCACCGCCAGCAGCAGGCCGACGCCGCGCGTCGCCGCGCGCCCCGGCGATGCCGCACCGCCCTCGAACGCGCCGAGGTACACCGCGCTCGCCAGCAGCAGTGCCGCGGCGCCGAGCATCAGCCCCCACGACGGCAGCACCGGCGACACCATCCACAGCGCCACCGCCAGCAGCATCACGCCGAAGAAGTGCTTCACGCGGTCCATCCACCCGCCGGCGCGCGGCAGCAGCGAGCCGGCCGACACACCGACCAGCAGCAGCGGCACGCTCATGCCCGACGCGAGCGCGAACAGCGCGATGCCGCCCAGCCACACGTCGTGCGTGCGGCTGATGTAGACCAGCGCACCGGCCAGCGGCGCCGCGACGCAGGGCCCGACGATCAGCGCCGACAGGCCGCCCATCACGAACACGCCGAGGTATTGCCCGCCCTGCAGCCGGCCCGACACCTCGCTCAGCTTGCTCTGCAGCGCGTTCGGCAGCTGCAGCTCGTAGACGCCGAACATCGACAGCGACAGCCCGGCCAGCAGCAACGCGAAGGCACCCAGCACCCAGGCGTTCTGCAGCGCGGCGGCCAGCCCTTCGCCGAGCAGGCCGGCCGTCATGCCGAACGCGGTGTAGATCAGCGCCATGCCGAGCGAGTACGCGAGCGCCAGCGAGAAGCCGCGCCAGCGCGAGACCGTGCCGCGCTGCCCGACGATGATCGACGACAGGATCGGCAGCATCGGCAGCACGCAGGGCGTGAACGACAGCAGCACACCGGCCAGCAGGAACACGCCGGCCACCGTCAGCAGGCTGCGCGATTGCAGCGCGCTCGCGAAGCGGCCTGTCTCCGGCGCGGCGGGGGTGGCCGTGGCGGGTGCGGCAGCAGGAGCCGTCGACGCGGCAGGCGCAGCCGTGCTGTCCGCATCGGCCACTGCTGCCACGGTCCATCCGCCGGCACCCGGCTTCAGGTCGAACGCGTGCGAAGCCGGCGGGTAGCACAGGCCTTTCTCGGCACAGCCCTGGTGGCCCACGGTGAGGCGGAACGGCGGCGCATCGGCGGCGATGGGCAACACCATCGTGAGCTCGTCGTGGAAGATCTCGACCTCCTTCTGGAAGGTCGGGTCGAACTTGGTCTTGCCGCGCGGGATCGCCACGGCCGCGCCGGCCGCCGTGGCCGGCGCGGCCTGCACGCCCAGGCGCTCGCGGTACAGGTAGTAGCCCGGCGCGATCGCGAAGTGCATCGCGACATGCTGCGCGTCCTGCGCCTGCACGCTCAAGCGGAACGCGGCCTCCGGGTCGAGGAAGTCATCGGCCGCGAAGGCCTGCAGCGGCAGCCAAGCCGCCACCAGCAGCAGCGCTCTGATCAACAAGGTCTTCATCAACGGCCTCCGTCAAAACTGCCGGCTCACGCCGAGCTGCACCGACCGCGCGCGGAACGGCTCCAGGTTCGGCGACCCTTCGCCGCCAGCACGCCAGCTGCCACGCTGTTCGTAGGCCTCGACCTTCGCGTCGACCGTCCACAGCGCGTCGAGCTTGTACTCGGCCTTCAGCCCCAGCGTGAACGCGCCGAACGCCGACAGCCGCTGGTCGCCCGAGTTCAGCTGCCCCGGCGACAGTGCCGGGAACAGCGGCGCACCATTCGCATCGACCTGCGCCCTGGCGTAGAAATCAGCCGCCCCCTGCGTGTGATAGCGCAGCAGCGGCGTCAGCGCGAACTGCCCGCCGAGCGGCTGCACCCACTCGGCCTGCAGCGTGTGGGCCCGCACGCCGTAGCTGTCGCGGTAGGCGCGCCAGCTGCTGCGCAGCGTCGCGCCGAGGTCGGCGACGTGGTGGTTCCAGCGCGCCAGCAGCGTGGCCTGGCGCCGCCGGTCGGGGCGCACGTCGAGGTCCTTGTACGGGTCGTCGAAGTAGCCATGGCCCAGGCTGTGGCTCACATCGATCTGCACCAGGTCGACCGCCGACACCGCCTGCGTGACGCCGAGGATCACGTCGGTGCCGCTGCGCCTGCGGCTGTCGATGCCGGCGTTGCCGCCGTCGGTCGGGTGGATGCGGTCGCGGTTGGCGCCGATGCCGGCATGCCAGGTCGTGTTGTTGTCGTCGCTGGCCCAGCTGCCATTGAACGACAGCGCATCGGAGTCGTAGTCGTGCTCGCGCGAGACGCTCGCGCCGATCGAATACGACGCGCGGTCGAGGTAGTGCGTGACCCGCACGTCGCCGGCGCGGCGCGTCTCGTGCATCGTCGAGGCGCTCGAGACCGCGCTCTGCCAGCGCGGCGTCGCGCCCGACAGCGAATCCAGCACCGCCGTGCCCTCCACCGACCAGCGCGGGCCGAGCGGCGCCAGCAGGTAGAACGACGGCGAGTCGACGGTGATGCGGTGCAGGCCGGGCTGCGAATCTTCGTAGTGCAGGTGCTTCAGCGCGACCAGGCCGTGCTCCGGCGCGCCCTGCGCCTGCGCACTTGCGGCCCACACGCCGGGCAAGGCCAGCGCAGCCAGCACCAGGGCACCGCGTGCGTCAGTTGCAGCCACAGCCGCCCCCTCCCACGCCGTAGCCGCCGGAGGCCGCCTCCTTGCTGGCGTAGATGTGCTGCGCATAGCGCTCGCCGAGCGCATCGCCGGCCATCGTCATCTCGGGYCGCGCGAGCTGGCCCTTTTCCCACGGCTGCGGCGGCGCCCAGGCGGCACAGCCGCCGAGCACGGCCAGGCACAGGCAGCCGGCTGCCCGAAGCATCGGTCGCATCGAAGATCCTTGAATTGAAAAGAGGGAACTACGGGGTCGCGAGCGCCGCAGCGAGCTTGGCCTCCAGCGCCTGCCGCTCGTCGTCGCGGAAGCCCTGGTGCACCGCCAGCACCTCGCCGTTGCGGCCGATCAGCACCGAGGTCGGCATGCCCTTCACGCCGAAGCGCTTCGCCGACGCGCCGGCCGCATCGAACGCGAGGCCGAAGCGCGCGGGCAGCTGCGCGAGGAACGCATCGGCATCGGCCCGCTTCGCATCGAGGTTGATCGCGACGATCTGCAGCCCCTTCGCGCCGTACTTCGCCTGCATCTCGTTCATCCACGGGAACGACTGCCGGCACGGCCCGCACCACGACGCCCAGAAGTCGACGTAGACGAGCTTGCCCTTCAGCGCCGACAACTTCGGCGCGGCGGCCACCGCGGCCGGCAGCTCGACGTCAGGCGCCGGCTGGCCGACCTCGACCGCGAGCGCAGGCAGCGCACCCATCCCACCCGCCGCAAGCAGCGCGGCGGCCATCGTGCGCTGCCAGCTCATACGCAGCTGGCCGTGACTTCGTGGTCGTGCTGGGCGCCGATCGTCGAGGTCACGGTCACCGCCTGCCCGGCCTTCAGCGACTGCAGCTGTGCCGGCGTGAAGGTCACGCTGTGGGCGTGCGACGCGGTGCCCGTGATGTTGTAGGTCTTGTCGGTGGTCGAATCGAGGTCGGCGGCCGCGATGACCAGCACGTGGCCATGGTTGCCGGCGATCGCACCGCCGGACGAGCCGCAGCTCTGCGGGGCCGGACCGGGCGCCGGGGCGGGAGCCGGCCCCGGAGCGGGCGCCGGGCTGCCGCTGTAGTCGCTGCCGCCGCCTCCGCAGGCCTGCAGGAACAGCATCACCGTGCTGCCGGCGGCAGCTCCCAGGAATCCCTTGCGTGTCATCGTCATTGCATCGCTCCTCGTGGTCGTTCATCGACCGGTTCGACAGGCAGGCCCGTCGGCCCGCGGCGGGAAGCACACGGTCCGCGACCGTCCTGCTCCTGTCGGTGTGTGCGGGTGGGAGCGAAAAGAGTTGCAAGCGCTTCGCAGGCATTGATCGAAGCGCCGCTGCGGCTGCGTTCGAGCGCGGTGCGCACCGCAGCCGCGTCCTGCGACGGCGCGGCCTCCAGCAGCAGCGCGGCGACCGCGCTCGCATGCGCGGCCGCGAGCGACGAGCCGGAGCTGTAGTCGTAGCGGCCGCCGGGTTCGAGCGTCAGGATGTCGCGGCCGGGCGCGCGCAGCACCGCGTCGGGTGCGCCCGGCGCCGCCGGGCCGGGGCGGCTGCTGTCGACCGCGATCACGCCGGCGATGCCGGTCGGGAAGCCGTGCGGCCGGCCGTCCGGCGGCATCGCGCCGATCACGATGCGGCCGCGGCCCAGCGCATGGGTCACCAGCCGCGTGAGCAGCGGGTCGTCGGGCCCGCCCAGGCTCAGGTTGATGATGCGGGCCCCGTCGTCGATGCTCGCGCCCAGCGCCTGCGCCAGCGTGAACGAGTTGCAGCGCGCCCCGCCGCCGTCGGCTGCCACGCGCTGCCAGCACGCCTTGTAGACCGACAGCATGGCCTGCGGCGCGATGCCGACGATGCCTTGCCGGTTGTTCGCGACCGCGGCGATCACGCCGGCCACTTCGGTGCCGTGGCGGTCGGCGTCGAAGCGCGCCGCGCTGCCGTCGACGAAGTCGCGCGTCGCCGCGATGCGGCCCTGCAGGTCGGGGTGGGTGGTGTCGACGCCGGTGTCGATCAGCGCGATGCGCACGCCCTGCCCGCGCGCACGCTGGTGCGCATCGACGGCATCGAGCTCGACGAAGCCGCTTTGCAGGTCGACGTACGGATCGTTGTAGGCCGCGCCGGCCGGTGCGTGCGCCGCGTCCGGCAGGCTCAGCGTGTCGAAATCCTGCAACGGCTGCGCCAACTCGACGCGTGGATCGCGCGCCAGCGCGGCCAGCACCTGGTCGCGCTCGGCGCCGGGCGCGATCTCCAGCACCACGCAGTGCACGCGCAGTGCGCTGATCGGCCAGGCGGCGAGTTCGCGCAGCCCGTGCTCGCGCTCGATCGCCTCCAGCACCGCGCGGGCCTCGCTGCCGGCGCCGTAGCGCTGGCTCGCGTTGTAGGTGGCCAGCGTCGAGCCGGCCTGCGGCACGATGCGCTCGCGCGGGTTCGCGACCGCGACGACGATCAGGCGCTGCGGATGCTCGCGCAGCAACGCGGCGTCGGCCGCATCGCGCGGCAGCGCGGCCGGCGGCGCGGCGCACCCGGCCAGCAGCATCGCGCAGCACGCGAGTGCCGCGGCCAGCGCACGGATCATCGCGGGCCGCCGACCGGCTCGACCAGGCGCATGCCGGGCGCCGCCCTCAGCGCGGCCACCTTCGCTGCCACCTGTTCCGCACCCGCATCGCGCGCCTGCAGCGCGAGGCCGTAGGCGCCCGCCGCGTTCGGGCCGTTGACGATCTGCAGCTCGAGCCCGCGCAGCAGCGCCTGCAGCTCGTCGGCCCGCAGACTCGGCGCCGGCACGATGCGCAGCGCGACGCCGGCCGGCTCGCCGGCCGTGGCCGACAGCGTCTGGTAGGCCGCCGGCGATGCATCGCGCCACAGCAAACCGGCGCCCAGCACCGACAGCCCGATGGCCTCGACGACGACGGCCGCGGCCAGCCACGGCACCAGCGGCC
>NZ_JBFUCB010000009.1:0-32327 GCF_056405435.1 Rhizobacter sp. P1_G5
GCGTCAGGTTGCTCAGCACGTCGACGCCGCCGGACAGCCACGACGGGTTCTCGACCTGCACGTTCTGCGCGCCGAAGAGCGAACGCACGCCCTGCATCAGCACGAGGCTGATGCCCCAGGTGGYGAGCAGCGTCTCGAGCGGGCGGCCGTACAGCCAGCGGATCACGCTGCGCTCGAGCACCGCGCCGACCCCCGCGGCCGCAAGGAACGAAGCCGGGATCGCGACGATCACGTAGGCATCGAACATCCCGGGCAGGTGCGCCCTGAAGAGGTTCTGCACCACGTAGGTGGCGTACGCGCCGATCATCATCAGCTCGCCGTGCGCCATGTTGATCACGCCCATCAGCCCGTAGGTGATGGCGAGGCCCAGCGCGACCAGCAGCAGGATGCTGCCGAGGCTGACGCCGGTGAACAGCACGCCGAGCCGCTCGCCCCAGGCGAGGCGCGCGTTGATCGCATCGAGCGCGATGCCGAGCTGGCTGCGGATGTCGGTCTCGCTCTCGCCGCCTTCGGCCGCGGGCTTGAGGCGTTCGAGGATCAGCGTCTTGGTGGCCGGCGTCAGGCTGCCGGCGAGTGCGCGGGCGGCCTCCATGCGCTTGCCGGCGTCGGTCGACGACACCAGGATGGCGGCGCGCACTTGAGTGAGTTGTTCCTTCAGCGAGGCCTCGGCCTCGGCCGCGAGCGCCTTCTCGATCAGCGGCAGGCGGCCTTCGTCGGCCTCTTCCTTCAACGCCTTGATCGCGGTGCGGCGCTCGCCGACGTCGTGCGAGAAGAGCTTCAGCGCCGCGAGGGCCCCTTCGAGCTCGCGGCGCATCTGGTTGCTGTTGATCACGTCCTCGGCGCCGTCGGGCAGCTTGGCCTCGGCACCGGTCGCGGCGTTGCTCGCCTTGTCGCCGTGCACGACGAACACCTTGTCGCCGGCCAGCTTCACCGCGTCGTCGAGCATCGCCTGCACGAAGGCGGCGAGGCCGTCATCGCCGCGTGCGAGCGAGGCCTGCAGCGCGGCGATGCGCTCCTCGTTCTCGCCCTTGGCGAGCGCGAGCACCTGCGGGGGCGTCAACGCGTGGCTCATGCCAGACGCGGCCAGAGCGCACAGCCCGAGCATCAGCATCGCCAGGCGACGCAACAGAGAAATCGACCAGCGTTCCGTCATCACGACTCAATCTGCAAAGGGAGCGGCCGCGCAGCGAGCCGCCCCATCAAGCAACTCCCGCGGAACCGGCTTTGCCGGGCCGCTGGGAGGCGCCCCTTGGGGGCAGGAGCGAAGCGACTGGGGGGCCTTATTTCTTTTCGGGCTCGTCCTTCTTCTTGTCGTTGCCTTCGATGTACGGGCTCCACGGCTTGGCCTTGACCGGCGCCGGCGTCTTCCACACCACGTTGAACTGGCCGTCGGCCTTGACCTCGCCGATGAACACCGGCTTGTGCAGGTGGTGGTTCTTCGCGTCCATCGTCGAGACGAAGCCGCCCGGGGCCGGGAAGGTCTGGCCTGCCATCGCGGCGATGACCTTGTCGGTGTCGGTGCTGCCGGCCTTCTTGACGGCCTGCGCCCACATGTKGATRCCGATGTAGGTGGCTTCCATCGGGTCGTTGGTGAGCGGCTTGTCGGCGCCCGGCAGGTTCTTCGCCTTCGCGTACTCGGCCCACTGCTTCTTGAAGGCGTCGTTGGTCGGGTTCTTGATCGACATGAAGTAGTTCCATGCCGCGAGGTGGCCCACGAGCGGCTTGGTGTCGACGCCGCGCAGTTCCTCTTCGCCGACCGAGAAGGCCACGACCGGCACGTCGGTCGCCTTCAGGCCCTGGTTGCCCAGTTCCTTGTAGAAGGGCACGTTGGAGTCGCCGTTGATGGTGGAGATCACGGCCGTCTTGCCGCCGGCCGAGAACTTCTTGACGTCGGCGACGATGGTTTGATAGTCGCTGTGGCCGAACGGCGTGTACTTCTCGTCGATGTCGCTGTCCTTCACGCCCTTGCTCTTCAGGAAGGCGCGCAGGATCTTGTTGGTGGTGCGCGGGTAGACGTAGTCGGTGCCGAGCAGCACGAAGCGCTTGGCGCCGCCACCGGCCTTGCTCATCAGGTATTCGACCGCGGGGATGGCCTGCTGGTTGGGGGCAGCGCCGGTGTAGAAGACGTTCTTGCTGAGTTCTTCGCCTTCGTACTGCACCGGGTAGAACAGCAGGCCGTTGAGTTCCTCGACGACCGGCAGCACCGACTTGCGCGACACGCTGGTCCAGCAGCCGAACATCACGGCGACCTTGTCCTGGCTGATCAGCTGCTTGGCCTTCTCGGCGAACAGCGGCCAGTTGGAGGCCGGGTCGACGACGACGGGTTCGAGCTGCTTGCCGAGCACGCCGCCCTTGGCGTTGATTTCCGCGATCGTCATCAGGGCCGTGTCCTTGAGCACGGTCTCCGAGATCGCCATCGTGCCCGACAGCGAGTGCAGGATGCCGACCTTGATGGTGTCGGCGGCCTGCGCGAACAGCGGCAGGCCGAGGGCGGCGACGCCGAGCGACACGGCGCTCAGCGACGCGGCGAAATTGCGGCGGGATGACTTCATGGACGAACGCTCCTGTGGGTTGGTGTTGCGGAGGTTACGGAGCGGGGTCCGGCTCAGGAATACGACAGATGGCGTAGGGGCGTGTTCTGCGCTCGCAAAGGCGTGAGTGGGGATGGGCCGGGGGCGATTTCTGAGGCGACGAAGAAGATCGGTTCCGTGGGTGGCGCGCGCCAGCGCGCTTCGTAGACTGACTCATCGGCTGTGTTTGACCACAACGAACGAAGTGAGTGGCGGGAGTTTGCCGATGCACCCACGGAGCCGAGCTTCTTCGTGGAGTCGGCGCCCCCAGGGCGCCGACCGCCTCGGCATGAGCCCCCGGCCCATCCCCTCACCCGCCGCGCCAGCGCAGAAGCAACGCGAGAAATCATCCCCCATGCCAGGGCGCCAGCGCCCTCACTTTCTGGATCGCCAACGAAGCAGCCGCATTGCGCGTCTCCACGCCCAGCTTCTCGAAAACATGCTCCAGGTGCTTCTTCACCGTCGCCGGGCTGCTGCCGAGGATGTCCCCGATGTCGCGGTTGGTCTTGCCCTTGGCGACCCAGTACAGCACCTCGGCCTCGCGCAGCGTCAGCTTGAAGGCCTGCAGCACCGCATCCACCGCGGCCGCGTCCGACACCTCGCGCATCACGATCAGCCAGTCGTCGTCGCTGGTGCGTTGCTGCAGCGAGAACACCAGCTGCCGCTCGCCGCGCGTCACCGCCAGCGGCTTCGGCTCGCGCCCCTCGCCGGCCGTCAGCGATTGCTCGTGCAGCCACTGCGCGAGCTCCTGCGGAATCTGCCCCGGCGCCGCCTCGAAATAGCGCTGCATCAGCTCGCGCGCCAGCGGCGTCTGCCACACCGCCTTGCTGTCGGCCAGGCGCGGCGTCACGTGGATCGCCATCGTCGCGTGGCCGAAGGCATCCAGCGCGTTGCGCGCCTGCCGCTTCTCGCGCGCGCTCTGCATGTGCACCACCATGCGCGCCAGCACCTCCTGCGGACGGATCGGCTTGGTCACGTAGTCGACACCGCCGGCACGAAAGGCCGCCATCACGTGCTCGGTCTCGGTCAGTCCGGTCATGAAGATGATCGGGATGTGCGCCGTGTCGGCATCGGCCTTCAGCCGGCGCGCCACCTCGAAGCCGTCCATGCCGGGCATCGCGGCGTCGAGCAGCACGATGTCGGGGTCGGCCTGCGCGGCCCGCTGCAGCGCGCTCTCGCCGTCCACCGCCACCAGCACCACATACCCCGCCTCGTCGAGCGCATCGTGCAGCAGCGACAGGTTGTCCGGCACGTCGTCGACGATCAGCACGACGTCGCTCGCGGCGCGGTCAGGAAGTCTCTCGGTCATGTCGGGCCTGGCGAAGGATGCGCGTCATCGCGTCGAGCTGGAACTGTCGGGCCAGCCCGCGCAGGTGGGCGACGAAGCCGGCATGGGCCGCATTGTCCGCCTCGATCTCGTCCAGCTTCTTCACGATGCCCCGGAAATACCCCAGGCCCACCAGTTCCTCCAGCGCCTGCAGCTGCGCCACCTCGGGCAGCACCCAGGCCGCCGCCGGCTGCGGCACCGGCGGCGCCTCGGCGCGCGCCGCCTGCACCCATTGCACGCGCAGCCGCGCGCCCAGCCAGTCCAGCAGGTCGTTGACGCGCACCGGCTTCAGCACGAAGTCGGCCGGCGCGATGCCGACGTCGTTCTCCATCTCGCGGTCGAACGCGTTGCCCGAGACGATCGCGATCGGCGCGGTGCTCAGGTCCTGCGCGCGGATCGCCCGGATCGTCGCCCAGCCATCCAGCCCCGGCATCGCCAGGTCCATCAGGATCGCATCGGGCGTGAAGCTGCGCAGCAGCGCCAGGCACTCGTCGCCCGACGCCGCCTCGCGCACCTCGAAGCCCAGCGGCTGCAGCACGCTGCGCAGCAGCGCGCGATCGACCTCCTCGTTGTCGACCACCAGGATGCGCCGGCGCACGCCGTCATACCCGGTGCGGCTCGCGCGCGGCGCCTGCGCGCCCGGCACCGCGTCGCGCGTGGCCGGCAGGAAGAGCCGGATGCGGAACAGCGTGCCCACCTGCGGCGTGCTGTGCACCGTCATCTCGCCGCCCATCAGGTCGACCAGCATCTTGCTGATCGTCAGCCCGAGCCCGGTGCCGCTGGCAGCCGCCGCGCCTGCATCGCTGCCGCGCGCGAACGGCTCGAACACATGCTCGATCTCCTCCGGCGCGATGCCGGGGCCGGTGTCCTCGATCTCGAAGGTGGCCATCTCGCGCGCATAGCCGGCGCGGAACACCAYCTGGCCGGCCTGCGTGAACTTGACCGCGTTGCCCAGCACGTTGATCAGGATCTGGCGCAGCCGCTTCTCGTCGCTGCGCACCACCTCGGGCAGCGCCTGCGATAGCTCGTGGCTGAACGCGATGCCCTTGCCCGCCGCCTGCAGCTCGAACATGCGCACGATCTGCTGCACGCCGTCGCGCAGGTGCATCGGCTGCGACTCCAGCCGCAGCTTGCCGCCCTCGATGCGGGCGATGTCGAGCGTGCCCTCGATCAGCGACAGCAGGTGCTCGCCGCCGCGCCGGATCACGCTGATCGCCTGCTGGCGGTGCGGCGGGATCGACGCATCCTCGTCGAGCAGCTGCGCATAGCCGAGGATGCTGTTCAGCGGCGTGCGCAGCTCGTGGCTCACGGTCGTGATGTAGCGGCTCTTGGCCTGATTCGCGAGCTCGGCGCTGCGCTTGGCCTGCTGCAACTGCAGGTCGGTGCGGCGGTGCGAATCGATCTCGCGCCGCAAGGCCTGGGTCTGCTCGTGCACCGCCTGCGTCTGGCGGTTCGACTCCTCCTGCGCCACCTGCCGGCTCTTGTGCGTCAGCACCAGCCACCACGCGACGATGCCGCTCACCAGCAGCAGCGCTGCGAAGGCCTTGATGAAACCCAGCCGCAGCGCCGGCGCGAGCGCCGCGCCGGGCTCGCCCAGCAGCCGCAGCTCCTGGTGGTACAGCAGCCCGAACAGCCCCGCCAGCAGCGGCACCACCACCGCCATCAGCAGCACGTAATGGCCGAGGCCGGTGTCGATGTACGGCCAGGCGCTGCGCGGCAGCACCGCGCGCAGCGCCGCCGACCACTGCGTCGACAGCTTGGCCTCGGGCTTGCACAGGTCGTCGCAGCGTGCATCGAGCGAGCAGCACAGCGAGCAGATCGCGCCCAGGTAGGCGGGGCAGTGCGCCAGGTCGTCGGCCTCGTACTCGCGCTCGCAGATCACGCAATGCTGCAGCCGGGTGAACAGGCCTTGCGGGCTGCGGCGCGCGATGTAGAAGCGGCCTTTCGTGGCCCAGGCGATCAGGGGCGACACGACGAAGGCGGTGACGAGCGCGATCAGCGCCGAGAAGGCCTGCGCCATCGGGCCGAACAGCCCGAGGTAGGCCGAGATCGACAGCACCGACGCCGCCGCCATCGCACCGACGCCGACCGGATTGACGTCGTACAGGTGCGCCCGCTTGAACTCGATGCCCGGCGGCGAGAGCCCGAGCGGCTTGTTGACCACCAGGTCGGCGACGACGGCCATGATCCACGAGATCGCGATGTTGGAGAACAGCCCGAGCACCTCGCCGAGCGCGCGGAACACGTCCAGCTCCATCAGCATCAGCGCGATCATCGTGTTGAACACCACCCACACGACGCGCCCCGGGTGGCTGTGCGTGAGCCGCGCGAAGAAGTTCGACCACGCGAGCGAGCCGGCATACGCGTTCGTCACGTTGATCTTCAGCTGCGAGACGACCACCAGCAGCGCCGTCGCCGCCACCGCCCACGCCGGGTGCGGGAACACGTACTCGTAGGCCGCGAGGTACATCTGGTTGGGATCGACCGCGCGGTCGACCGGCACCGAATGGCTGATCGCCAGGTACGCGAGCAGCGCGCCGCCCAGCATCTTGAGCACGCCCGGCACCACCCAGCCGGGCCCGCCGATCAGCACGCCCAGCCACCAGCGTTTGCGGTTGGCCGCAGTGCGCTCGGGCATGAAGCGCAGGTAGTCGACCTGCTCGCCCATCTGCGTGATCAGCGCGATGCCCACCGTCATCGCGGCGCCGAACAGGCCCAGGTTGAACTCCGCGCCGCGGCCCTCGGCGCCGGCGTAGTGCACCAGGCCGTCGAGCACGCCGGGGTTCTGGCGCAGCACGTAGACATAGGGCACGACCAGCAGCACCAGCCACAGCGGCTGCGTCCACACCTGCAGCCGGCTGATCGCGGTGACGCCGTGCGTGACCAGCGGGATCACCACCAGCGCACAGATCAGGTAGCCCCAGGCGGGTGGCACGTCGAACGCGAGCTCGAGCGCGTAGGCCATGATGGCCGCCTCGAGCGCGAAGAAGATGAACGTGAAGCTCGCGTAGATCAGCGAGGTGATGGTGGAGCCGATGTAGCCGAAGCCGGCGCCGCGCGTCAGCAGGTCCATGTCGAGCCCGTGCCGCGCTGCGTAGATGCTGATCGGCAGGCCGGCCAGGAAGATGATCAGCCCGGTCGCGAGGATCGCCCAGAACGCGTTCAGGAAGCCGTACTGCACCAGCAGCGTCGCACCCACCGCCTCGAGCACCAGGAACGAGGCCGCGCCGAACGCGGTGTTGGCCACGCGCAGCTCGGACCACTTGCGAAAGCTGTGCGGCGTGAAGCGCAGCGCGTAGTCCTCCATCGTCTCGCGCGCGACCCAGCTGTTGTAGTCGCGCCGGACCTTCACGACGCGCTGCACCGCCCGCTCATCACCCTGCCCTTCGACAGGTCGCTCGGCCGGCACGATGGCAGGGCCGACCGGCACGGCGCCGTCGAGGGGGTTGGCAGGCTTCATGCGGGGTGGAGCGCAAGCCCCGTGCCATTGCGGTGACCAGGCGCCCTAAGATGTGGCACATCTTCTGCTTCCCGCACCACCATGGAACTGACGCCGCGTGAGAAAGACAAGCTGCTGATCTTCACGGCCTCGCTGCTGGCCGAGCGCCGCAAGGCGCGCGGGCTGAAGCTCAACTACCCCGAGGCGGTCGCGCTGATCAGCGCGGCCATCATGGAGGGCGCGCGCGACGGCAAGACGGTCGCGGCGCTRATGAGCGAGGGCAAGACGGTGCTGACCCGCGCCGACGTGATGGAGGGCGTGGCCGAGCTGATCCCCGAGATCCAGGTCGAGGCGACCTTCCCGGACGGCACCAAGTTGGTGACCGTGCACCAACCCATTGCATGAACGAGATCCCCATGACTGAGACGATGCGTTCCCGCCGGCTTGCTGCTTGCACTGCCGGCCTGCTGCTGGCGCTGCCGGCCCTGGCGATGGCCCACACCGGCAGCGATGCCGGCCTCCACCACGAGGCTCACGACGCGGCCGGCGCACTCGCCGCCGGCTTCGCGCACCCGTTCACCGGGCTCGACCACCTGGCCGCGATGGTCGCGCTAGGCGTCTGGAGCGCGATGACGGCGCGCCGCGCGTGGATCGCGCCGCTGGCCTTCGCCGGCACGCTGCTCGTCGGCGCACTGCTCGGCCTGGCGGGCGTCACGCTGCCGGCGGTGGAGCCGATGATCGCCGCGTCGCTGCTGGTGCTGGGCCTGCTGCTCGCCACCAACGCGCGCCTGCCGGCCGCGGCCGGTGTGCTGATGGCCGCGGGCTTCGCGCTGTTCCACGGCCTGGCGCACGGCGCCGAGCTGGCCGGGCCGACCGCGGCCTTCGCGCTGATTGGCATGGTGGCTGCAACCGCGCTGCTGCATGGCGCGGGCATCGGCATCGGGCTGCTGCTGCGCTYGCGCGCCGCCTGGCTGCCGCGCGTCGCCGGGGCAGCCGTCGCGCTGTTCGGCATCGCACTGCTGGTCAACTGAAGGAGCCGGCGATGATTCCAGGCGAACTGCTGATCGACGGCCCCGACATCGAGATCAACGTCGGCCGCCGCACGATCACGCTGGTGATCGAGAACAGCGGCGACCGGCCGGTGCAGGTCGGCTCGCACTACCACTTCGCCGAGACCAACCCGGCGCTGAAGTTCGACCGCGCGGCCGCGCGCGGCATGCGGCTGAACATCGCGTCGGGCACCGCGGTGCGTTTCGAGCCGGGGCAGCAGCGCACGGTCGAGCTGGTCGACTATGCGGGCGACCGCAAGGTCTACGGCTTCCGCGGCGAAGTGCAGGGAGCGCTCTGATGGCCACCATCAACCGCCGCGCCTATGCGGAGATGTTCGGCCCGACGGCCGGTGACCGCGTGCGCCTGGCCGACACCGGCCTCATCGTCGAGGTCGAGAAGGACTACACGCTGCTGGCCGGCGGCTACGGCGARGAGGTGAAGTTCGGCGGCGGCAAGRYSATCCGYGACGGCATGGGCCAGRGCCAGCGATTGGCGAAGGACGTGGCCGACACGGTGATCACCAATGCGCTGATCATCGACCACTGGGGCATCGTGAAGGCCGACATCGGCCTGAAGGCGGGCCGCATCGCCGGCATCGGCAAGGCCGGCAACCCCGACGTGCAGCCCGGCATCGACATCGTGATCGGCCCCGGCACCGAGATCATCGCTGGCGAGGGCAGCATCGTCACGGCCGGCGGCATCGACTCGCACATCCACTTCATCTGCCCGCAGCAGATCGAGGAGGCGCTGATGAGCGGCGTCACGACGATGCTCGGCGGCGGCACCGGCCCGGCCACCGRCACCTTCGCGACCACCTGCACCCCCGGCCCCTGGTACATCCACCAGATGCTGAAGGCGGCCGAGGCGTTCCCGATGAACCTCGGCTTCCAGGGCAAGGGCAATGCGAGCCTGCCCGGCGCGCTCGACGAGCAGATCGAGGCAGGCGCCTACGGCCTGAAGCTGCACGARGACTGGGGSACCACSCCGGCAGCGATCGACAACTGCYTGGGCGTGGCCGAGCGGYACGACATCCAGGTCACGATCCACACCGACACGCTGAACGAATCGGGCTTCGTCGAGAGCACGATCGACGCCTTCAAGGGCCGCACCATCGCGACCTTCCACACCGAGGGCGCGGGTGGCGGCCATGCGCCCGACATCATCAAGGCCGCGGGCCTGCCGAACGTGCTGCCGTCGTCGACCAACCCGACGATGCCGTACACGGTGAACACCATCGACGAGCACCTGGACATGCTGATGGTGTGCCACCACCTCGATGCGTCGATCGCCGAGGACCTGGCCTTCGCCGAGAGCCGCATCCGCCGCGAGACGATCGCGGCCGAGGACATCCTGCACGACGTCGGCGTGTTCTCGATGATGTCGTCGGACAGCCAGGCGATGGGCCGGGTCGGCGAGGTGATCATCCGCACCTGGCAGACGGCCCACAAGATGAAGGCGCAGCGCGGCACGCTGCCCGAGGACAGCGCACGGCACGACAACTTCCGCGTCAAGCGCTACATCGCGAAGTACACGATCAACCCGGCGATCACGCAGGGCATCGCGCACGAGGTGGGCTCGATCGAGGTCGGCAAGCTGGCCGACCTGGTGCTGTGGAAGCCGGCCTTCTTCGGCGTGAAGCCGTCGCTGATCCTGAAGGGCGGCTTCATCGCGGCGGCCGCGATGGGCGACCCGAACGCATCGATCCCGACGCCGCAGCCGGTGCACTACCGGCCGATGTTCGGCTCGTTCGCCGGCGCGATGCACGACAGCTGCGTCACCTTCGTCTCGAAGGCCGCGCTGACAGCGGGCGTGCCCGAGAAGCTCGGGCTGAAGAAGCGCGCGGTGGCGGTGAGCAACACGCGCAGCATCGGCAAGGCCGACATGGTGCACAACGGCTTCACGCCGAAGATCGAGGTCGATCCGCAGACCTACGAGGTGCGCGCGGATGGCGTGCTGCTGACCTGCGAGCCGGCGACGGTGCTGCCGATGGCGCAGCGGTATTTCCTGTTCTGACGATCCGGTCGCCAATGAAAAAGCCCCGCCGAAGCGGGGCTTTCGTTCATCAGATCAGCAACTGATCACAGCGACCCCAGGAACGCCAGCAGCGCCTGGCGATCCGCCGTCGACAGCGCCGCGAAGCGATTGCGGGCGTTGGTGGCTTCACCACCGTGCCACATCACCGCCTCGGTCAGCGTGCGGGCGCGGCCGTCGTGCAGGTAGCCGACCTTGCCGGCCGTGCCCATCACACGGTCGGTGTAGCCGATGCCCCACAGGGCCGAGGTGCGCCACAGGTTGCCGGCGGCCGTGCCTTCGACATAGTTGTCGGCCATGTCAGCCCCCATGTCGTGCAGCAGCAGGTCGGTGTACGGCTTGATGCTCTGGTTGCGCAGCTCGGCGAGCGGATGACCGGAGCCGGTCTTCTGGTCCGCCACGTGGCAACCCGTGCAGTTCGCCGCCTTGAACACCTTCGCGCCGTTGGCCACCTTGACCGGGTCGACGTCCAGGTCCGCCAGCGGTGCCACGCCCTTCGGGAACCCGCTCACCAGGCTGCGCTGTGCCGGAACGGCCAGCAGCTGCAGGTAGCGCGAGATCGACTGCAGGTCGGTCTCGGACAGGCCGCGCTCGCTCTTCGTGCGGCAGGTCGGCAGGCCCGACAGGCAATCGCGGCTCGGGTACACCGGCGTCGTCACCGACATGTCCTGCAGCAGGGCCGATGCGGCTTGATGGCGCAGGCTGAACTTGCCGGCCTTCCAGCCGAAGCGGCCCAGGCGCACGTCACCGGTTTCCGGGTCGAACACGAAGTTCGCCTGGCCCTTGATGCCGTCGGCGTCCGCGGTGGTGCGGGCACGCGCCAGGATGTCGGTTTCCGGAATCGCTTCCAGCAGGCCGGTCCCCAGCATCGGCTGCGCCGAGCGCAGCGAGACGACTTGCGGCGTCGGGCCGTCGAAGGCCAGCTTGGGCTTGCGCAGTTCCACCGACATGCCGTCGGCCAGCTTCACGGTCTGGGTGTCGAAGCCTGCGACGCGCACGCCGTTGCCCCAGTCCTGCGGCGTGCCGTCGGCACCGCGGGCGTTCATCTGCACCCCCACGCCGTAGCGCGAGTCGGGCACCTGCTGGCCCTGGGCATTGATCGCCGCCGTGTGCACCGACATCGAGTCCAGGCGCTGGTTCACAGCGGCCGGTGCCGGGCTGCGGCCGTTGTTCACGTGGCACGCGAAGCACGACGACTGGTTGTAGCGCGGCCCCTGCAGGCCCACCAGCGCATCGAAGCGGTCGTTGCCCGGCTCGTTGTGCTCGCCGGTGAACATGTTGGTGTGGATCGCACGGCGCCCTTCGACGAAGCGCTGCATGTTCTGCATGCCGACGTTGATGTGCGGCTGCTGGAAGATGAAGGTTCCGTTGTCGGCATAGTCGTACGACAGCGAGCCGGTGCCGCCCTGCAGCGTCTCGGCCGGCAGCGGCGCGTTCATCAGGCGCGGCTGCACGCCGTACCAGGGGCGCAAGCCCGTGCCGACCACGTAGGTCCATTCACCCGCGTAGTAGCGGATGCCGCCGTTGTCGCCCTTGGCCGCCATCGCCTCCTTGGTCGAGAAGAACGACGGGGAGACCTCGATCACGTCGCCCGCCACCAGCGGACGTGCCGGCACGTTCCTGCCGTTGGGCATGCCGTCCGCACCGATGTCGCCATGGCCGGGGTAGTCCTTGACGGTCAGGCTGCAATCGTTGTTCAGGATGCTGTTGCTGAACAGCCTGCCGTTGGGCGGGTAGGCCACCGGCGGGCAGATCGTGACCTTGTCGTTCACCAGCTGGCCCGGGTTCATCCAGCCGTAGCCGGTGACGCCCACGCGATCGAACGCACGGAACCACGCCACGCCGCCCGGCAACTGGTCCTGCGTGAAGTAGTGGTTGACGCGCAGCGTCGGCGCGGTCACGCCGGCGACCCGGCTGTTGTCGATGATCTCGAAGCCCCAGGTGCGGTTCTTGAAGTAGTTCGGCACGAAGGTCAGGAAGTTGCCCGGGCCCTTGTCGACCGGGTTGCCGTTCGCGTCGACCGTCTCGTTCGGGCCCTGCCCGATCTCGTTCCAGTCTTCACCGCGCTCGCGGCCGTGGCGGGCCAGGCCTCGGATACCGAAGCGCGTGACCAGGGTGCCGTCGGCCAGCGTGAACTGCAGCGTCTCGACCGGATCGACCTGGGTCGGCAGCGGTGCCATGCCGGCGCCGCTGGTCGGTGCCTTCAGCGGCGCGGTGGCCACCGTCGGCATCGTGTTGTCGGAGCCCGGCGTCTTGAATTCGGCTTCCCACAGCGAGTAGCCGTACTGCGTGCCGCGTGCCACGCCCTGCAGGCGCACGTAGCGCGCGTTGACGCCGAGGTTGTAGAACGCCTCGGTGCCGCCCTTGCCGTTGCTGACGTAGCGCACCTGCGACCAGTTCTGGCCGTCGTCGGAGACCTGCAGCGCGTACTCCTTGCCGTAGGAGTTCTCCCAGCTCAGCTTCAGCGCGCCGATCTGCGTCTTCTTGCCGAAATCCCACTGGATCCAGGCGCCGTCTTCCTGCTTGCTCGACCAGCGCGTACCGAGACTGCCATCGATCGTGTTGGTGGCGGGCATGCCGCCGTTCTCCAGCGCCGACGAGGTGGCGGTTGCCGGCTTGATGACGACGCCGGGGTTGCTGACATCGGGTGCGGGCGCGGGGGCAGGTGCGGGCGCCGGGGCCGGCGCGGGAGCGGGGCTCGGAGCCGGGGCAGGACTGGGCGCGGGAGCCGGGCTGGGAGCAGGTGCCGGAGCGGGCGCCGGTGCAGGCGCGGGGGCCGGGGCCGGCGCCGAGGTCGTGCCGGTGTAGGCCTGGATCTCGAAGATCGAATAGCCGTATTGGCTCGAACGGGTGACGCCCTGCACGCGCAGGTAGCGGCCCTGGCCGCTCAGGCCGGTCCAGTCTTCGATGCCGCCCTGGCTGTTGTCGACGGTCTTGATCGTGACCCAGTTCGACTTGTCGCTCGAGACCTGCAGCAGGTACCTGGCGGCGTGAGCGCGTTCCCAGTTGATGCGCACGCGGGAGATGCTGACCGACTGGCCGAAGTCCAGCGTCAGGTTCTGGTCGTCCGTGAAGCCGCTGCTCCAGCGGGTGTTGTCGTCGTGGTCGATCGCGGCCGCAGCCGACAGGTCGCCGCGCTCGGAGGCGCTGGCCGTGGCCGCGACGGGCGTCAGCGCGATGCCGATCGGGTCACCGACCGCCATCGGACGCGACCGGTCGCCGCCGGCATCGCTCGAACTGGCGTTGTTGCTGTCGGCGGCAGAGGAGCTTCCTCCGTCGCCGGAACCGCACCCGACCAGCAGGATCGCCAGGGCGCAATGCAGCCCCAGCATCGAACCGTTGCGCAAGCTGCGCAGCACATGGTGTTTCATAGGCTTCCCCTCCAAGACGTGGCAGAAACAAGGCCCGGATGCTGCACGCTCCGCGAAGAAAGCCTGTAAGCCGAGGGAGCCGTCGGATAGCTGTCAAAGCACGTTCGTGCGAATTGACACGATCGCTCGAAAGAGAGCGCACACTCTCACGCAAATGATTACCAGGACTTGCTGTCGTACGACAGAGGGCGCCGTTGTAATTCGGCAGGAGATGTCGGACAACAACCGTTCATCGGCTGTTCCCGACCGCTTGGAATCGGTTCCAAACGAAGTGCCTGCAAACTTCTTGCTCTTCGTTACATCAGCTCACGTCTTGCCGATGCGAGCTATTCGCAGAGTCTGAGAGCGCCGTTTCAAGCGGATACAAGTCCGACGCCGAATGCTGCCGGATGGCCGTGAACCGCGGGTTTTACCGATGAGAGCGCAGACGCATCGGCGTCGGTCTTGAAGGCCGCCACCGACTCGAGGAGCTTCTGCGCCTGCAGCTTCAGGCTCTCGGCCGACGCCGAGGCCTCTTCCACCAGTGCCGCGTTCTCCTGCGTCGAGTGGTCGAGCAGCGACACCGCCTGCGTCACCTGCTCGATGCCGCTGTGCTGTTGCGCAGCCGAGCGGCGGATCTCGCCGACCAGGTCGTTGACGCTCGACACCTGCTGGTGGATGTCCTGCATCACGCGGCCGGCATCGGCCACGTGGCGCGAGCCACTGCCGACCTTCTCGGCGCTGTCGGTGATCAGCTGCTTGATCTCGCGTGCCGCGCCGGCGCTGCGTTGCGCGAGGCTGCGCACTTCGCCGGCCACCACCGCGAAGCCGCGGCCCTGCTCGCCGGCGCGCGCCGCTTCCACCGCGGCGTTCAGCGCCAGGATGTTGGTCTGGAACGCGATGCCGTCGATCACCGAGATGATCGACGCGATGCGGTCGCTCGACTGCTGGATCTCCTGCATCGTCTTGACCACGTCGCCCACCACGTCCTGGCCGCGGCCGGCCGCCTGGCGGGCGCTGCGCGAGATCTCCTCGACGCGGTTCACGGTGCCGGCGCTGTCCTTCACGGTGGCCGACATCGTCTCCATCGACGAGGCCGTCTCCTCCAGGCTGGCCGCCTGCCGCTCGGTGCGGTCCGACAGCGACAGGTTGCCCTGCGCGATCTCCGACGCGGCGCTGTAGACCGAGTCGCTCGAATTGCGGATGTCGCCGACGGCGGTGCGCAGGTTGTCCTGCATCTGCGCGAGTGCCGCCATCAGCTGGCCCATCTCGTCCTTGCGCTCGCTGTCGATGCGGCCCGACAGGTCGCCGCCGGCGATGCGCTGCAAGGCCGCCATGCCGCTGCGCATCGGGCGCACGACGCTGGTCGTCAGGCCCCAGGCCAGCAGGCTGCCGAGTGCCAGCGCGATCGCGCCGCCGGCGGCCATCGCGGTGCGCGAACGCTGGTTGCCGGCGCTCGCCGCCACGATGCGCGCATCGGCATCGTCGCGGATCACCTTGGTGAGCTCGGCGGCCGCCTTGCTCAGCGTCGTGAAGTTGGCGAGCGTCTCGCCTTCGAGCAGCTTCTTGACCTTCTGGAACCGCTCGGCATCGTCGGTGCTGGCCAGAAGCCGTTCGATCTCGGCCGAACTCGCCTCGTAGGATTTCAGCGCGCCGTCCACCGGCGCGAGCTGCGGCTCGATCGCATCGGCCCGCGGCAGGCTGCGCAGCAGCGTGATCTGCTCGACGAAGCGCGCATGGTGCTTCTTGAAGGCATCGGCCTGCGTCGCCCGCTCGGCCTCGCTCCAGCGCGTGGCCAGCAGCTCCTGCGCGCCGCGCATGCCGCGCGCCGCCGTGCCCAGTTCGGACACGCCGTTCATCGCCGGCATCGTCATGCCCGCCAGGTCGTCGAAGCGGCCCTGCAGCTGCGACATCTCGAAGAAGCTCTGGCCGATCGTGGCGCAGGAGAGCAGAAGCACGCTCGCGAAACCGAGGGCGAGACGCACGCCGATGCGCACATCCTGGAGCAGTTTCATGGTCCGATCCTTGTTCTAATCCAGGGGAATATCGGCCTTCCGTCTCCGGTCCTGAACGGAAATCCCCTAGGGTTTACTGCCACACTCACACCATGCTGACCGTGAACAAACTCCTTGCGCAGGGCCATGGACTGGCCCCTGCCCTCGTCAAACGCGGCGCGTCCGTCGAGCTCGACTGGGACGTGCGACAGAAGAGCCGCTTCGACGCCACCGATTCGCAGGGCCGCACGCTCGGCGTGTTCCTGCCGCGCGGCACCGCGGTGCGCGGCGGCGACGTGCTGGTGGCCGAAGACGGCTCGCTGATCCGCGTGGTCGCGGCGCCGCAGCCGGTGCTGGTCGTGACGCACTGCACGCAGCACGGCACGCCGTTCGACCTGCTGCGCGCCGCCTACCACCTGGGCAACCGGCACGTGCAGCTCGAGCTGAAGCCCGACCACCTGAAGCTCGAACCCGACCACGTGCTGGCCGACATGCTGCGGCAGATGCACCTGATCGTGAACGAGGCCTCGGCGGCGTTCGAGCCGGAAGGTGGTGCGTATGCGGCCGGCGGGCACGCGCATCACGGGCATGGCCACGATGATCACGACCACGGGCACGCGGGCCACGACCACCACGGTCACGGTCACCACGACCACCACGGCCACTGACACCGATGCCCCGCGTCCGCCGCGCCCCCGCCCCGACCAGCGCCGCCTCGCTGCTGCAGCTGATGTGGCTGGCCTCGCCGGCGCTGCCGGTCGGCGGCTTCAGCTACTCCGAGGGGCTGGAGTCGGCGGTCGATGCCGGCCTCGTCACCACCGAGGCGCAGGCCGCCGCCTGGCTGCTCGACCAGCTGCGCCTGGGCCTCGCCCGCAGCGACCTGCCGCTCGCCGCCAGGGCCTTCGCGGCCTGGCAGCGTGACGACCGCGACGCGATCCGCGAGCTGAACGACTGGGTCGTGCAGACCCGCGAGAGCAGCGAGATGCGCCTGCAGGCCGAACAGATGGGCCGCTCGCTGCTCGAGTGGCTGAAGAACCGCGGCCTCGCCGACGAGCGCCTCGCGGTGCTGGCCGCCCTGAAGCCGGCGCCGACCTGGCCGGTGGCGTTCGCACTGGCCGCCGCGCAGACCGGTGCGCCGCTGCGCGACGCGCTGCTGAGCCTTTGCTTCGGCTGGGCCGAGAACATGGTGCAGGCCGCGCTGAAATCCGTGCCGCTCGGCCAGAACGCCGGCCAGCGCGTGCTGGCCGCGCTGGCCGACGCGATTCCCGCGGCGGTCGACCGCGCGATCGCGGCCACCCACGCCGAGCGCCAGGCCTTCACGCCGATGCTGGCGATCCTGTCGGCACGCCACGAGGCGCAGTACTCGCGGCTGTTCCGCTCCTGACGATGATCCACGTCCTGCTGGTCGATGACGACCTCGACCTGCGCCAGCTCGTCAGCGACTACCTGCAACGCTATGGCATGCGGGTGAGCGCGGTGGCCGATGCCGCGAGCCTGCGGCGCGTGCTGCGCACGGGCCTGGGCGGCCCCGACCCGTTCAAGGTGCTGCTGCTCGACCTGATGCTGCCCGACGGCAACGGGCTCGACCTGTTCCGCTGGGTGCGCGAGATCGCGCCGCTGCCGGTGATCATGCTGACCGCGCAGGGCGACCCGGCGAGCCGCGTCGTCGGCTTGGAGCTCGGCGCCGACGACTACCTGCCCAAGCCGTTCGAGCCGCGCGAGCTGGTGGCGCGCATCCATGCGGTGCTGCGCCGCGCCGGGGCCGCCCCGGTCGCCGCGCCGACCGCGACCGTGCTGCAGTTCGCCGGCTGGACCTTCGACCGGCTGCGCCGCCAGCTGACCTCGCCGCAGCAGGTGGTGGTCGCGCTCTCGTCGGCCGAGTTCCGGCTGCTGTCGGCCTTCGTCGACCACCCGAACCGCGTGCTGAGCCGCGACCAGCTGCTCGACCTGACGCGCGCACCCGGCGCCGAGGTGACCGACCGCAGCATCGACCTGACGGTGTCGCGGCTGCGCCAGAAGCTCGACGAGCCGAACCTGATCCGCACCGTGCGCGGCGAGGGCTACCTGTTCAACGGCAACGACGGCGGGGCGCGCGCTTGAGCCTGTTGCAGCGACTGCGCCCGCTGTTCAGCAACAGGTTGTTCAGCAACCGGCTGTTCAGCGACACCCTGTTCAAGCGGCTGATGCTGCTGATGTGGGTCGCGCTGGTGGCCAGCCATTTCCTCAGTTTCGCGGCGGTGCGCAGCATCGCCGACGGGCTGGGCAACGGGCCGCCGATGGGCTCGCCCGCACCCGGAAACGACGGCATGGGCGTGCCGCCGCTGTCATCGCTGCCGCCCGGCCTGCTGCCCAAGGGCGGCCCGCAGGGGCCGGGACCCGGCAGCGCGGGGCCGGGCGGACCGCCACCCCCGGGGCAACCCGGGCGACCACCGGTCGGCGCGCCGCCGATGCGCTCGCTGTGGCTCGACTACCTGGTGCGCTTCCTGGTGATCGGCGGGGCCGCCTGGTGGGGCGCGCAGTGGCTGTCGCAGCCGATGCGCCGGCTGGCCGATGCGTCGCGTGCGCTCGGCCAGGAGATCGCACAGCGCCGCCCGGCGCCGACGCTCGACGAGCACGCGGGCACGCGCGAGGTGCGCCAGGCCGCGCAGGTCTTCAACACGATGGCGCAGCGCCTGCACGAGCAGTTCGGCGCGCAGGGCCTGCTGATGGCCGCGATCTCGCACGACCTGCGCACGCCGCTGGCCCGGCTGCGCCTGCGGCTCGAGACGATGGAGCCAGGGGCGCAGACCGAACGCTGCATCGCCGACCTGCAGGAGATGGACGCGCTGATCGGCAGCGTCCTGTCGATGCTGCGCGACCAGCATGCGCCGCAGGCGCGCCAGCGCGTCGACCTGCGCGCCTTGCTGCAGGCCCAGGTCGACGACCGGGTCGAGCAGGGCCTCGCGGTGCGCATCGCCGACGACAGCGGCGGCGAGGCCGTCGTGCTGGCACAGAGCGAAGCCCTGGGCCGCATCCTCGGCAACCTGATCGGCAACGCGCTGCGCCATGCCGGTTCGGCCGAGCTGAGCCTGCGCGGCCATCCCCGCGAGCTGGAGCTGTGCATCGACGACCACGGCCCCGGCATCCCCGAGGACCAGCTGGAGACGGTGTTCCGCCCGTTCTACCGGGTCGCCAGCAGCGGCGGCAGTGGCCTGGGCCTGTACATCGCAAGGGACCTGGCCGAACGGCTGGGCGGCCATCTGACGCTGTCGAACCGGCCCGAAGGCGGCCTGCGGGCCCGGCTGCTGCTCCCACGCGCCTGATCGCCGCTCGGGTACACCGCAGACACAGTTCAAATGGACCGTGTCCAAGTTGATACAAAGCGACGATATTCCCGACACCGTCGGCGACCAGCATCGGCAGCCTCACAGCCACTGCCTCGCCAACACCATGTCCGACACCCTTCGCCACCACGCCCTCGACCACGAGCAGCCCTCATGCGACCCCCACGGGCCTCATCACGAGCACGATCTCGGCCTTGTCCACGACCTGCAGGTGATGCAGCGCCGGCGCGCACTGACCTGGCTGGCCGGCGTCGGCGCGGTGACCGCGGTGTCGTCGTTGCTCGGCTGCGGTGGTGGCGGCAGTTCCACGGACACCACCACCAGCAGCTCTTCGGGGTCCAGCGGCTCCGGTGGATCTTCCGGCTCCGGCAGCAGCTCCTGCTCGGTCATCCCGGAAGAGACCGCCGGCCCCTACCCCGGCGACGGCTCGAACAGCGTGAACGGCAGCGTCGCCAACGTGCTCGGGGTGAGCGGCATCGTGCGCAGCGACATCCGGTCGAGCCTCCCCAGCAGCCTGGGCTCGGCGGAGGGCGTCACGTTGACCGTCACGCTGACGCTGGTCGATACCAACACCAGTTGCGCCGACCTCTCCGGCTATGCGATCTACCTGTGGCACTGCGACCGGGAGGGGCGCTACTCGATGTACTCGTCGGGAGTCACCAGCCAGAACTATCTGCGCGGTGTGCAGGAGACCGATGCCAACGGGCAGGTCACGTTCACCACCGTGTTCCCCGGCTGCTACGCCGGCCGCATGCCGCACATCCACTTCGAGGTGTACCGCAGCCTGGCCACGGCCACCTCGTCGACCAGCAAGATCAAGACCTCGCAGATGGCGTTCCCGGTCGCCGATTGCAGCACCGTCTACAGCACGGCCAGCGGCTACAGCGCGAGCGTGAGCAACCTGAACCAGATCAGCTTCGCGACCGACAACGTGTTCAGCGACGGCGTCACGCTGCAGATGGCCACGCTGAGCGGCAGCGTCGCGGCCGGCTACACCGCCGCGCTGACCGTGGGAATCGCGGCCTGAGACCTGTTTTTTTGACGAAGGAGACAGCGACATGACGACCTTGAACCGCATCAACCGAACCCTGGCCGCCGCCGCGGCCACCCTGCTGCTGGCGCTGCCGCTGGCAGGCACCGCCGCTGACCCGGCCGCATCGCAAGGCGGCAAGCCGCCGGCACCGCCGCCCGAGGCGATCGCCGCGTGCAACGGCAAGGCCGAAGGCGCCGCCGCGAGCTTCGCCGGCCGCAACGGCGAGACCATCTCGGGCACCTGCCAGAAGATCGGCGACGTGCTCGCGCTGCGCCCGGCCGGCGGCCCGCCAGGGGGTGGGCAGGGCGGCGGACAAGGCGGCAAGCCGCCGGCCAAGAAAGGCTGAGCGCCCGGCCGGCACTACACTCGGTTCGCCCCGACTCCCCGGACGAACCGATTCCCCCATGAGCGCCGCACTGCACACCATCCCCCACCGCACGAAGAAACTGCCGCCGCTGCGCGTGGGGGTGGGCGGCCCGGTCGGCTCCGGCAAGACCACCCTGGTCGAGATGCTGTGCAAGACGATGCGCGAGCGCTACGACCTGGTSGYCRTCACSAACGACATYTACACSAAGGAAGACCAGCGCMTSCTGACSGTSRSCGGCGCGCTGGAMGCCGAACGCATCATGGGYGTSGAGACCGGCGGCTGCCCGCACACCGCSATMCGCGARGAYGCSTCGATCAACCTCGAGGCGGTCGACCGGATGCTCGGCAAGTTTCCCGACGCCGACATCGTGTTCATCGAGTCCGGCGGCGACAACCTCGCCGCCACCTTCAGCCCCGAGCTGAGCGACCTGACGATCTACGTGATCGACGTCGCGGCCGGCGAGAAGATCCCGCGCAAGGGCGGTCCCGGCATCACGAAGAGCGACCTGTTCGTGATCAACAAGACCGACCTCGCGCCGCACGTCGGTGCCGATCTGTCGGTGATGGAGGCCGACACGAAGCGCATGCGGCCGAACCGGCCTTATGTGATGAGCAACCTGAAGACGAACGCCGGCCTCGCCGAGGTGGTGGCGTTCATCGAGAAGAAGGGCATGCTGGCCTGAGGCGCCGGCGCCCCAGGGCAGGCTACCGCAGGTTGAGCGTGCTCTGCAGCGCGCGCACCGCGCCGGCGCCGATCGACGCGCCGAAGCGCTTGGCCAGCCGCTCGGCGACGTTGTCGCGCGGCGTGTAGTCGATCACCTCCTCGGCCTTCACGACCTCGCGCGCCACCATGTCGAGGTTGCCCAGGTGGTCGACCAGGCCCATCTCGAGCGCCTGCTGGCCGTTCCAGAACAGGCCGCTGAAGGTGTCCGGCCCGATCTTCAGCCGCTTGCCGCGGCCTTCCTTCACGACGCCGATGAACTGCTGGTGGATCTGGTCGAGCATCGCCTGCGTGTAGGCGCGCTGCTTCTCGCTGACCGGCGAGAACGGGTCGCCGATGCCCTTGTTCTCGCCCGCGGTCTGCAGACGGCGCTCGACGCCCAGCTTCTCCATCGCGCCGGTGAAGCCGAAGCCGTCCATCAGCACGCCGATCGAGCCGACGATCGAGGCCTTGTCGGCATAGATCTCGTCGGCCGCGACCGCGATGTAGTACGCGCCCGAGGCGCAGGTTTCCTCGACCACCGCGTACACCTTCTTCCGGTGCTTGGCCTTCAGCCGGCGGATCTCGTCGTTGATGATGCCGGCCTGCACCGGGCTGCCGCCCGGCGAGTTGATGCGCAGCACGATGGCCTGGGCGCCCTCGTCCTCGAACGCATTCTTCAGCGCGCCCACCAGCAGCTCGGCACTCGCCTCGGTGTCGGATGCGATCTCGCCGCGCACCTCGACCAGCGCGGTGTGCGGCCCGCTCGGCGTGGCCGCGTGGTTGCGCGCCGTCAGCAGCGCCCAGGCGATGACCGCGAACACCAGCAGCCAGCTCCAGCGGAAGAACAGCTTCCAGCGGCGATCGCTGCGGCGGTCCTTGAAGAAGGCGCGGGCCAGCTCCTCGACGGTCTCTTCCACCGACGGCTTGGCAGGAGCGGCCGCCACCACGGGGGCGGGTGCAGGAGGAGGAACAGGCGCGGCAGCGTCGRGCGAGGGCAACTCGTCGTGCGGATTCATGCAGGGCTTTCGGCGGCCTTCGTTCAGTCTTCGAAGGCGGGTTGGATGTCGCGCGAAGGATACCAATAGACCTCACCGGCCTCTTCCTCGACACGCAATTCCGTCAGCTTGCCGCGGCCACACGGCCCGGCGACGCAGCGGCCGTTCAGCGGATCGTAGGCCGCACCGTGGATCGAGCACAGGATGAACTCGCGGCCGCTGTCGAGGAATTCGCCGGGCTGCCAGTCCATCTCGGCCGGCACGTGCGCGCAGCGGTTCAGGTAGGCGACGACGCGACCCTCGAAGCGCAGCGCGAAGGCGCGCGTCGGCTCGCGGTACTGCAGCACGTCGAACACCAGCGCCTGCCCCTTCTCGGGCAGTTGCGCCGCGGCGCACAGGTGGCGCCGCGCGGCCGGCTCGGGCATCAGCGGCGGCAGGGGTGAGGGTGGCAACACCGGCTCAGCCATGGCGGTCCAGCCATTCGCCCAGCTCGGGCACCGAATGCGCGACGAAGCGCGGCGCGTAGCTGTCGAAAGCGTCCGGTTCGTGCGCCCCGTAGCTGACGCCGATGCAGGCCACGCCGGCATTCACCGCCATCTGCAGGTCGTGCGTGGTGTCGCCGATCATCAGCGTGCGCTCGGGCGCGACGTCCAGCTCGGCCATCAGCTCGAACAGCATCTGCGGGTTCGGCTTCGATGCAGTTTCGTCGGCGGTGCGGGTGGCATCGAAATGGCGGGCCAGGTCGGCGGTGCGCAGCGCCTCGTCGAGCCCGCGGCGCGATTTGCCGGTGGCCACGCCCAGCCAGTGGTTGCGCGCCTTCAGCGCGGCCAGCATCTCCAGCGTGCCGGGGAACAGCACGATCTCGTGCTGGCGCGCGAAGTAGTGGTGGCGGTAGCGGTCGGCGAGCGCCGGGTACAGGTCGCGGCTCAGGCCCGGCGCGGCATGCTGCAGCGCCTCGGCCAACCCGAGGCCGATCACGTAGCTCGCGTCCTTGTCGCTCGGCACCACGGTGCCCACGTCGGCGCAGGCCGCCTGGATGCAGCGCGCGATCAGCGTGGTCGAGTCGAACAGCGTGCCGTCCCAGTCGAAGGCGATCAGGTCGAACTGGCGGGGACGGGTCATGACGGCAGGCTCTGGAGGAATGCACTGCATTCTGCCGGCAACGGCGCCTCGAGTTCGATGGCCTCGCCGCTCGCGGGGTGCTCGAAGCGCAGCCGCCGCGCATGCAGGAACATGCGCTCGAAGCGCGCGCCCTGCACCGCCTCGCCGCGCGCCAGGGCCTTGTTGACCGCGAAATCGCCGTATTTCTCGTCGCCGGCGATCGGGTGGCCCTCGTGCGCCAGGTGCACGCGGATCTGGTGCGTGCGGCCGGTCTTGATCGTCACGTCGAGCAGCGTGAAGCCGGCGTAGGCCTGCGCGATGCGCACCAAGGTGATGGAACGACGGCCATCTTCGTTGTCCTCGTCGACCGCGCGCACACGCCGTTCGCCTTCGCCGGTCAGGAACTTGTGCAGTGCCACGTCGATGACCTTGCGCGAGGCCGGCCAGGCACCGATCACCAGCGCCGCATAGGTCTTGCCGGTCTCGCGGCTGCGGAACTGCTCCTGCAGCGCGACCAGCGCCGAGCGCTTCTTCGCGATCAGCAGCAGGCCGGAGGTTTCCTTGTCGAGCCGGTGCACCAGCTCGAGGAAGCGCGCCGTCGGCCGCGCCTGGCGCAGCTGCTCGATGACGCCGGAGCTGACCCCGCTGCCACCGTGCACCGCGACGCCGGCCGGCTTGTTCAGCGCGATCAGGTGATCGTCCTCGAACACCACCGGGAACTCGCGCGCCGGTGCGGGCGGCACCGCCGATGGATCGGCCATGCGCACCGGCGGCACGCGCACCCGGTCGCCGATCGCCAGCCGCGTGTCGGCGGCGGCACGCCCCTTGTTGACACGCACCTCGCCCGAGCGGATCACGCGGTAGACGTGGGTCTTGGGCACGCCCTTCAGCAGCTTGATCAGGAAGTTGTCGAGCCGCTGGCCCTCGGAGCCTTCATCGATCTCGACCGTCTGGACGGCCGGCGCAGCCGCCTCGGCCGGCCCCCTCACCGCGGTGCTTGCCGGCCGACCTGCTTTGGCCCCTATAATGCGTTGCACCACGTTGTTGTCGTAAGTGTTTGATTTTTCTGAGTTTAACGTCGATGACGTTGAACCGGCACGAACGGCAGCGGTGGTGGTCGGGCCCGAGGGTCCGGCCAACAGGTGATGCAACATGCCCGGCTTGCGGTAGGCCCCGTCCCCATGCGACGAGGCGGCACGCAGCCCGGCATGGCAGAGAAACAAAGAACGAACCCCTGTCAAAAAGGTTTCCAGGCAGGAGACATCGAAGCGGGGTCCTCGCCTACCGGCGGCGGCCCTTGATCTTCAGCCTCCTTCCCGCGTCCAGCAGTCATTGCGGAACATGTTCCCGGCACCCACCCCCCACCACTGCCCACCGTGTGCCTTGCGCGCCGTACCCCGGCCTCGTGCCTGCGGGTTTGCGCTGGCCGGCCGTGCCGGGGTCGAGCCTCGAACACCGGCCTCGTGCCCCGCAGCGCCCGCTGTCTCGCATGCGCCAACGCTGCCTGACCGGCCGATCCACTGATCGATCCCGCGTCAACGCAGTCCAGGGCGATTCCTTCCGGTTCATCCACGTTTCTCGTGCATCGATGAGTCGCCCCTGAAGTTTCAGAGGCGGCATGTTGAGTGGCTGCCACTCGCGCACAACACGGCGCGGTGGTGGCGAAGGAGCGCACATGAAACGCATGCTGATCAATGCGACGCAGCCCGAAGAGCGTCGCCTCGCGATCGTCGACGGCCAGAAGCTGCTGGACTTCGAGACCGAGATCGAAGGCCGCGAGCAACGCAAGGGCAACATCTACAAGGCCGTCGTCACGCGCGTCGAGCCCTCGCTCGAGGCCTGCTTCGTCGACTACGGCGAAGACCGCCACGGCTTCCTGCCGTTCAAGGAAATCTCGAAGAACTACTTCCGCGACGGCGCCGACGTGCGCAACGCGCGCATCCAGGACGCCATCCGCGAAGGCGACCAGCTGCTGGTCCAGGTCGAGAAGGAAGAGCGCGGCAACAAGGGCGCGGCCCTCACCACCTTCGTCTCGCTGGCCGGCCGCTACCTGGTGCTGATGCCCAACAACCCGCGCGGCGGCGGCGTGAGCCGGCGCATCGAGGGCGAGGATCGCGAGGAGCTGAAGGAAAACCTCGACCAGCTCGAGTACCCGAAGGGCATGAGCCTGATCGCCCGCACCGCCGGCATCGGCCGCAGCGCCGCCGAGCTGCAGTGGGACCTGAACTACATGCTGAAGCTGTGGACCGCCATCGACGGCGCTTCGCAGGGCGGCAAGGGTGCGTTCCTGATCTACCAGGAGTCGTCGCTCGTGATCCGCGCGATCCGCGACTACTTCACGTCGGATGTCGGCGAGATCCTGATCGACACCGACGACATCTACGACCAGGCGATGCAGTTCATGAACCACGTGATGCCGGAATCGGCCGCACGTGTGAAGCGCTACCGCGACGACGCCCCGCTGTTTTCGCGCTTCCAGATCGAGCACCAGATCGAGACCGCGTTCTCGCGCACGGTGAACCTGCCGTCCGGCGGCGCGATCGTGATCGACCACACCGAGGCGCTGGTCTCGGTCGACGTGAACTCGGCCCGCTCCACGCGCGGCAGCGACATCGAGGAAACCGCGACCCGCACCAACCTGGAAGCCGCCGACGAGATCGCGCGCCAGATGCGGCTGCGCGACCTGGGCGGCCTGATCGTCGTCGACTTCATCGACATGGAAGAGTCGAAGAACCGCCGCGAGGTCGAGACCCGGCTGCGCGACGCGCTGCGCCAGGACCGCGCCCGCGTGCAGTTCAGCTCGATCAGCAAGTTCGGCCTGCTCGAGCTCTCGCGCCAGCGCCTGCGCCCGGCGCTGAGCGAAGGCAGCCACATCACCTGCCCGCGCTGCAACGGCACCGGCCACATCCGCGACACCGAATCCAGCGCGCTGCAGATCCTGCGCATGGTCCAGGAAGAGTCGATGAAGGACAACACCGCCGCCGTGCATGTGCAGGTGCCGGTGGAGGTGACCTCGTTCCTGCTGAACGAGAAGCGCACCGAGATCACGAAGATCGAGCTGAAGCAGCGCATCACCGTGCTGCTGGTGCCGAACAAGCACCTGGACACGCCGAACTACAAGCTCGAGCGCCTGCGCCACGACGACCCGCGCCTGGAGAACCTGCAGGTCAGCTACTCGATGATCGAGGAGCCGGACGACGAGGTCGGCATCACGCGCCGCGAGAAGGCCAAGGCCAAGCAGGAGCCGGTGATCAAGGGCATCCTGCCCGAGACGCCCGCGCCGATCGTGCCGCCGAAGCCGGCACCCGTGCCGGTCGCGGCGCCGGTGGCGGTGGCCCCAGCGCCCGCACCGGTGGCAGCACCCGCGGCCGCCGGCGGTGGCTTCTTCGGCTGGGTCAAGCGCCTGTTCGGTGGCGGCGAGCCGGAAGCGGCACCGGCCGTCAAGGCGCCTGCAGCGGCGACCGGCGATGCCGGCGCGAAGCGCGACGGCCGTGGTGAACGTGGCGATCGCGGTGACCGTGGCAATGGCCGCGGCGGCCGCGGCGACCGTGACGGCAAGCGCGATGGCCGCCGCGGTGAGCGCGGTGGAGATCGGGGTCGTGGCGAAGGCCGCGGCGAGGGTCGCCCAGAGGGTGGCCGTGGCGAAGGTCGCGCGGAAGGTCGCGGTGAGGGCCGCAATGAGGTCCGCACCGAGGGCCGTCCGGAAGGCCGTGGCGATCGCCCGGAACGTGGCGAGCGTGGCGGTGAGCGCGGTGGCCGCCGCAACGAGCGCAGCGAGCGTGTCGAGGAAGTGGCGAACACGGAAGCCGGCGCCGCAGCAGTCGCACCGCGCACGGACGAACGTCCGCCGCGTGGGGAAGGTCGCGGAGAACCGCGCGGTGAGGGCCGGGGCGAAGGCCGTGGCGGCCGCGGTCCGCGCCCCGAGCGCGAGCGTCGCCCGGCCGATGCGCCGGTTGACGGTGCGGTGGCAGGCGCCGCGGCGCCGGTGCAAGCGTTCAGCGACACCGTGCCCAGCCCCGATGCAGAAGGCGGCGAAGCGCGTGAAGGCGGCCGTCGCCGTCGTCGTGGCCGCGGTGGCCGCGACCGCGACGAAGCCCGCAACGGCGAAGCCGTCGTGAACGAGAACGGTGAGCAGGTCGCGAACGCGTCGGGTGACGACACGGTCCGCACCGAGTTGCCGGTGGACGCAGTCGGCCAGCAGGGCGAGTCCGTCGAGTCGGCCGACGCACCGGAGGGCGGCAACGCCACGCCGGAAGGCGGCGAACGCGATGGGCGCCGCCGGGGTCGCGGCCGCGATCGTCAACGCCGTGAACGACGTGACGAAGCCGATGGCAGCGCGCCGCCGGCCGAAGGCGCCGAGCCCGGTGCCGCGGGCGACAGCCCAGCCGCTGCGGTGGCCGAGCCGGCGTACCGCTCCGAGATCGCCGAGGCACCCGCCTACACACCGCCTGCGTACACGCCGCCGGTCCCGGCGCCTGTCGTCGAAGCGCCGGTCGCCGCGCCCGTGGTGGCCCAGGCCCCCGCAGTGGCAACACCGGTTGCAGCGCCTGTTACAGCAGCGCCCGTCGCCGCGCCGATCGCAGCCCCCGTGGCCGCGCCGGTCGAGCGCTTCGTGCTGCCGTTGTCCGACCTGCAGTCGGTCGCGCAGACCGCCGGCCTCGAATGGGTCAACTCGGATGCCGACAAGATCCGGGCCGTGCAGGAAGCGATGGCCCGCGAGCCGAAGCCGATCCACGTGCCGCGCGAGCCCCGCCCGCCGGTCGCGATCGATGAAGGCCCGCTGGTACTGGTCGAGACGCGCAAGGACCTGTCGCAGGTCAAGCTGCCGTTCGAATCGGAGTCCGGCAAGCCGGCCGCCTGAGCCCGGAGTTTCTGACAGCGCGTGACAACGCGACAACGGCGCCTTCGGGCGCCGTTTTTCATGGTGCGCGGCAAATGACGCTGCAGCGCATCGTGATCACGCAGAACGCATCGCGCCGGCCGCTCGACCAGCACACTATTGAAGCGCCCCGATCAGGGCAGCCGTTCGAGCGCGTTCTGGTWGGTCGGCTGGTGCATCAGCTCGTCCCACGGCAGCGGCGAGGTCTGCGGCAGCAGCTCCAGGCGGCGTGTCTCGCTGTTCGCATCGGCCTGCCAGCGGCCCTGCGCGAGCGCCTGGGCCAGGCCGTCGAGCAGCGCATCCACCGGCCGGCCGTTGTCGACCTTCGACTGGTTGCACAGCAGCACCAGGTCGCAGCCGGCGTTCAGCGCTGCGATGCCGGCCTCGACCGCGGTGCCGGCGACGCGGGCGCCTTCCATGCTCAGGTCGTCGCAGCAGATGGCGCCGGTGTAGCCGAGCTGGCCGCGCAGGATCTCCTTCAGCCAGCGCGACGAGAAACCGGCCGGCACCGCATCGACCTGCGGGAAGGTCACGTGCGCCGGCATCACGCAGGTCAGCGTGGTCGACAGCCAGTCGTAGGGTTTCGCATCTTCATCGAGGATCTGCTGCAGCGTGCGGTCGTCGACGGCACGCGCGACATGCGAATCGGCCACCGCATAACCGTGCGCCGGAAAGTGCTTGCCGCAATTGGCCATGCCGGCGCGCAGCAGGCCCGTCGACAGCGCCTGCGCGAGGATCGCGACGACGCGCGGGTCGCGGTGGAACGCCCGGTCGCCGACGACCTCGCTGCGGCCATGGTCGAGGTCGACCACCGGCGTGTAGCTCAGCTCGACGCCGCAGGCGCGCAGCTCGGTGCCCAGCACGTAGCCGGCCGACGTGGCCGCATCGACGGCGCGCATCGCGTCGCGCATCCACAGCTCGCCGAACTCGCGCATCGCGGGCAGGTGCGTGAAGCCGTCGGTGCGGAAGCGCTGCACGCGGCCGCCTTCATGGTCGGCGGTGATCAGCACGTCGGGGCGGATCGCCTTCACCTCGGCGGTCAGCTCGGTCAGGTGGCGGCGGTCGACCCAGTTGCGGGTGAACAGGATCAGCCCGCCGGTCAGCGGGTGGCGCAGCCGGCGCCGATCGTCATCGGTCAGGGCCGTGCCGGCGATGTCGAGGATCACCGGGGCGTGTTCGCTCATGCTGTCTCTCTTCGCATTCAGGGTTGCTGGGTTTCGAYGACCACGAAGCTCGCCGCGTAATCGCTCTCGTCGGTGACGCTGACGTGGGCGACCAGGTGCCGCGCCTTGAACCATTGGGCCAGTTCGCCGTGCAGCACGATCTCGGGCTTGCCGCTCGGCAGGTTGACGATCTCGCAGGCGCGCCAGGTCATCGGCATGCGCATGCCACGGCCGATGGCCTTCGAGAACGCCTCCTTGGCCGAGAAGCGGGTCGCCAGGAAGCTGATGCCGCGCGCCTCGACGCGGGCGCGCCGCGCGTGGAACACCACCAGCTCCTGCGGGCCGAGCACCTTGGCCGCGAAGCGCTCGCCGCGCCGCTCGAGCGTCGCCGCGATGCGGCGCACGTCGCAGATGTCGGTGCCGATGCCGTAGATCACCGCGCGGCCGCCCGCTGGATGCAGCGCAGGTAGTCGCGCACCGTCTCGACCAGGCCGAGCTCGAGCGCATCGGCCACCAGCGCATGGCCGATCGACACCTCCTGGACGCCGGACACGGCCCGCAGGAAATCGGTCAGGTTGTCGCGGTTCAGGTCGTGGCCGGCGTTCACGCCCAGGCCGGCGCGCAGCGCCGCCTCGGCGCTCGCGGTGAAGCCGGCCAGCACCGCCGCGCCGGCGGGCGTGCCGTGCGCGCTCGCGAAGGTCTCGGTGTAGAGCTCGACGCGGTCGGCGCCGACCGCGCGCGCCGCGGCCATCGCCTGCGGCTCGGGATCCATGAAGAGGCTGACGCGCACGCCCATGGCATGCACTTCGGCGATCAGCGGCGCGAGGCGCGCGGCATCCTCGGGGAAGCGCCAGCCGTGGTCGGAGGTCGACTGCTCGACGCTGTCGGGCACGAAGGTGCACTGGTGCAGCGGCAGGCCGCGGCGCTTCAGCTCGCGCGCGAAGTCCATCAGGTTGTGGAACGGGTTGCCTTCGATGTTGTATTCGATGTGCGGCGTCGCCTGCAGCAGTTCAGCGAGTTCGTAGACATCGCCGGCGCGGATGTGGCGCTCGTCGGGCCGCGGGTGCACGGTGATGCCCTGCGCGCCGGCCTGCAACGCCAGCTCGGCGGCGCGGGTCACGCTCGGGATGCCGAGGTGGCGGGTGTTGCGCAACAGCGCGACCTTGTTCAGGTTGACCGACAGCGCGGTCAGGCCGCGGTGGGGATCGGTGCCCGTTGTCTGGAGGGGGTTCATGGTGTCGTCAGCGCTCCAAGGCTTGCACGTCGAGCATCACCTGCCGCGTGCGCAGCACCGGTGAGCCCAGATGATAGTGAAGCAGCGCCCGCAGCAGCAGCTTCAGTTCCTGCAGCGCCGGCGCGCAGGCCTGCTGCAAAGCCACGAGGCTGCCGTGCTGCAGCGCGGCCTGCAGGCCGACCAGCGTCTGGCCGGCCAGCTCGTTCTCGCGGCCGCGTGCGGTCACGACACCCTGTTCCGGCAGCAGCAGGTAGCGCCCCGCGGGATCGACCTCGGCCTGCGTCATCGTCACGCAGCTGAGGTCCGGCAGCACGCCGACCTGCTGCAGCAGCGCCAGCTCGAAGGCGCGCAGCGCCGCTTGCACGATGCCGTCGTCGGCGGACGCCATCAGCGGCAGCGTCTCGGCATAGGCGTCGAACAGCGCCGGATGGGCATCGCTGCGGGCGAGCAGCTTCATCAGCAGCTCGTTCAGGTAGAAGCCGCTGAACAGCGCCGCGCCGGTCAGCATCGCGTGGCCGCCGGCCCATTCGGCACCGCGCAGCGTCTGCACCTCGCTGGTGGACTCGGCGGACGGCTCGGCGGCGCGCGGCGGCTTGCCGAGCGTCACCTGGATGCGCTGGAACGGCAGCAGCACCGAGCGCAGCTGCGAGTACGGCCGCTTGGCGCCCTTGGCCACCACGGCGATGCGGCCCTGCTCGCGGGTGAACAGGTCGAGGATCAGGCTGGATTCGCTCCAGTCGTAGCGGTGCAGCACGTAGGCCGCCTGCGTGGCCGGTGGGCGCGCGGGGCGGGTGGCCATGCGCGGCGGCTACTCGTAGCCGTAGGTGCGCAGATGCTCTTCGTCGTCGGCCCAGCCCGATCGCACCTTCACCCACAGTTCGAGGAACACGCGGCCGTCCATCAGGCGTTCGAGCTCCTGGCGGGCCTCGGAGCCGATGCGCTTCAGGCGCTCGCCGTCGGCGCCGATCACCATGCCCTTGTGCGCATCGCGCTCGACGATGATGGTCGCGGCGATGCGGCGCAGCGCGCCCTCTTCCTCGAACTTGTCGATCACGACGGTGGAGGTGTAGGGCAGTTCGTCGCCGGTCAGGCGGAACAGCTTTTCGCGGATGATCTCGCTGGCGAGGAACTTCTCGCTGCGGTCGGTCAGCGCGTCTTCTTCATAGAACCACGGCGCTTGCGGCAGGTAGGGCTTCACGATGCCCAGCAGGCGCTGCACGTCGCTGTCCTTTCGGGCGGTCAGCGGCACGAACTCGGCGAAGGCATGGCGGTCCTGCATGCCCTTCAGCCAGGGCACGAGGTCGGCGCGGCGGTGCACCGCATCGAGCTTGTTGGCGATCAGCATCACCGGCTTGTCGGCCGGCATCAGCGCCAGCACCTTCGCGTCGTCGAGCCCGAAGCGACCGGCCTCGACGACGAACAGCACCACGTCGACATCGCCGAGCACGCCCTGCACGGTGCGGTTCAGCGTGCGGTTCAGCGGTGCGCTGTGGCGGGTCTGGAAGCCGGGCGTGTCGACGAACACGAACTGCGTGTCGTCGACCGTGCGGATGCCGGTGATGCGGTGGCGCGTCGTCTGCGCCTTGCTGGAGGTGATGCTGACCTTCTGGCCGACCAGCGCATTCAGCAGCGTCGACTTGCCGACGTTCGGCCGGCCGACGATCGCGACCAGGCCGCAGCGCGTGGCCACGGCTTCACCGGGCTCGGCGGCGGCGCCAGTGCCGGTGTCGCCGTCGTCATCGGCAGGGGTCTCGGGGATGTCGGTCATG
>NZ_JBFUCB010000010.1:0-32200 GCF_056405435.1 Rhizobacter sp. P1_G5
GGTCGGGCGGTGTGGCGGTGGCCAKGGCCTCGCCACTGTAGCCGCCGCCTCGCGTGCGCGCGCGAGGCGCCCGCGACAAACCGCAGTTTTGTGCAACCAGGGTCACGCCATGCGGCCGACACTGGCGCGATGAACCTCTTCCTCTACGTGCTCACCGTGCTGATCTGGGGCACCACCTGGATCGCGCTGAAGCTGCAGCTCGGCGTGGTGCCGATCCCGTGGTCCATCGCCTACCGCTTCGCGCTGGCGGCGGCCGTGCTGTTCGCGTGGCTGGCCATCACCGGGCGGCTGAAACGGCCCGATGCCCGCGCGATGAAGCTGATCGCGGCGCAGGGCGTGTGCCTGTTCTGCCTGAACTTCATCTGCTTCCTGCACGCGAGCCGCTTCATCCCGAGCGGGCTGGTCGCGGTGCTGTTCTCCACCGCGACGGTGTGGAATGCGTTCAACGCGCGGGTCTTCCTCGGCCGGCCGCTCGCGCCGCGCGTGCTGGCCGGCAGCGCGCTCGGCATGCTGGGCCTGGCAGCACTGTTCTGGCCGGAGCTGACGCGCCACGATGCGTCGCCCGGCACGCTGACCGGCCTCGCGCTCGGGCTGGCCGGCACGCTGTGCTTCTCGGCCGGCAACATGCTGTCGACGCGCCTGCAGGCGCTGGGCCATGCGCCGGTTGTCACCAACGCGTGGGGCATGCTGATCGGCTCCACGGTGCTGGCGCTCGGCTGCGGCGTCGCCGGCGTCGGCTGGGCCTTCGATCCGTCGCCCACCTACGTCGGCGCGCTGCTGTACCTCGCGATCCCCGGCTCGGTGATCGGCTTCACCGCCTACCTCACGCTGGTGGGCCGCCTCGGGCCGGAACGCGCGGCCTACAGCACCGTGCTGTTCCCGGTGGTCGCGCTGAACGTGTCGGCCTGGGTCGAGGGCTATCAGTGGACGGCGCCGGCGCTGCTCGGGCTGGTGCTGGTGATGGCCGGCAACGTGATCGTGTTCCGCAAGCCGAAGGCGGCGCCGGCGGCCGCTGCCGTCACAGCCCCAGTTCGCTGAGCCCGGCGTGCTCGTCCGGGCGGCGGCCGAGCGGCCAGTGGAACAGGCGCTGTTCCGGCTGGATCGGCAGGTCGTTGATGCTCGCGTAGCGGCGCTCCATCAGGCCCTGCGCGTTGAACTCCCAGTTCTCGTTGCCGTAGCTGCGGAACCACTGGCCGGAATCGTCGCGGAACTCGTAGGCGAAGCGCACGCCGATGCGCGGCCCGCCGAAGGCCCACAGCTCCTTGATCAGCCGGTAGTCGAGCTCGCGCGCCCACTTGCGCTGCAGGAAGGCGCGCACCTGCTCGCGGCCGACCGGGAACTCGGCGCGGTTGCGCCAGCGCGTGTCCTCGGTGTAGACGGCGGCGACGCGGTCGGCGTCGCGGCTGTTCCAGGCGTCTTCGGCCAGGCGGACCTTCTGGCGGGCGGATTCCTCGGTGAACGGGGGCAGCGGCGGGCGGGGTGTTTCCATGGGGGCTCCTGTTTCGGGGTGTAGACAGGTCTGTCTATGTGCCGCATCTTGAGGCAGACAGATCTGTCTGTCAAACTGCGGGCCATGACGAACGCCACGGCCCCGCTCGAACCCCGCCAGCGCATCCTCGAGACCGCGATGCGCCTCTTCTACGCCGACGGCATCCGCGCGGTCGGCATCGACCGGCTGATCGCCGAATCGCAGGTGGCGAAGGCCTCGTTCTACCGGCACTTCCCGTCGAAGGACGACCTGGTGCTGGCCTTCCTGCGCTTGCGGCACGAGCGCTGGATGAACTGGTTCGCGGGCAGGCTGGAGGCGCGCTGCGCAGCCGCCGGCCCGGCGATGGAGCGTGCGGCCGAGGTGCTGCGCGAATGGTTCGAGGAGCCGGATTTCCGCGGCTGCGCCTTCATCAACACGCTGGCCGAAGGCTCGGCGCAGGGCGAGGCGATCAGCGTGGTGCAAAGCCACAAGGACGAGCTGCAGGATTGCCTGCTCGCGCTGGCGCGCCGCTGCGGCCACCCGCAGCCGGAGCGGGCGGCGGAAGATGCGCTGCTGATCGTCGAGGGCGCGATCGTGCGCGCGCACATGACGGGCGACGCCGGTGCGGCCGATGTCGCGCGCCGTCTGCTGCAGAAGTCCTGGTCGTGAACTGACACGGTGTTCCCCGTCGCTACACTGGCCCGCAGCCCGGACTGGCCGGGCACCTCACGGGAGCCGCACAGATGGTCGTCGAAGCCGAGGCACTGCGCTGTCTCCGGGTGGCGATGGGCCAGCCGGCGTCGAACTTCCGCGACGGGCAGTGGGAGGCCATCGACCACATCGTGAACCGGCGCGGCAAGGTGCTCTGCGTCCAGCGCACCGGCTGGGGCAAGAGCATGGTGTATTTCGTCGGGGCGACGTTGATGCGGGCGCAGGGCGCCGGCGTCACGCTGATCATCTCGCCGCTGCTCTCGCTGATGCGCAACCAGATCGAGGCGGCGCACCGGCTCGGCTTGAAGGCGCTCACCGTCAACTCGACCAACCGCGACGATTGGGAGGCCGTGCGCACTGAACTGCTCGCCGGCCAGGTCGACCTGCTGCTGATCTCCCCGGAACGCCTGGCCAACGACGAGTTCGTGGCCGGCACCTTGCARCCGATTGCGGCGCGCATCGGGCTGCTGGTGATCGACGAGGCGCACTGCATCTCGGACTGGGGCCACGATTTCAGGCCCGACTACCGGCGCGTCGGGCAGGTGCTGGCCCGCCTGCCGGCCCACATCGCGGTGCTCGCCACCACGGCCACGGCCAACCGGCGCGTGGCGCAGGATGTGGCGGCCCAGCTCGGCACCGGCGTGGTGGTGCAGCGCGGGCCGCTGCTGCGCGAGAGCCTGGCGCTGCAGAACATGCGGCTGGCGGGGGCGGCAGACCGGCTGGCGTGGCTGGCCGATCGCATTCCGCAGCTGCCCGGCAGCGGCATCGTCTACACGCTGACCACGCGCGATGCCGACCGTGTCGCCGAGTGGCTGCAAGGGCGCGGGATCGATGCACGCGCGTACCACGCGGGCAAGCACGACGACGAGCGGCAGGCGATGGAGCAGGCGCTGCTGGCCAACGACATCAAATGCCTCGTCGCGACCACGGCGCTCGGCATGGGCTACGACAAGCCGGACCTGCACTTCGTCATCCACTACCAGACCCCCGGCAACGTGGTGGCCTACTACCAGCAGGTGGGCCGGGCCGGCCGGGCGATCCCCGCGGCCTGCGGCGTGCTGCTGTCGGGGGATGAGGAAGAGGACATCAACGAGTACTTCCGCGAGGCCGCGTTCCCGCCGGAGTGGCAGGTGGACCGGATCCTCGGTGCGCTGGAGGCTGCCGACGGGGGCTTGAGCGTTCGCGCGCTGGAGCGGGCCGTCAACCTGCGGCAGTCGCAGATCGAGAAGGTGCTCAAGCTGTTGGTGGTCGAGCCGGACTCGCCGGTGCTGCGCATCGATGGCGCGTGGTACCGGACCGCGCAGCCGTTCCAACTCGACAAGGCGCGCATCGCGCACCTCACGCGGCAGCGCGAGGACGAGTGGGCGCAGATGAAGCACTACCTTGCCAACGAGCGCTGCCTGATGCTGTTCCTCGCCGAGGCGCTCGACGACGCCGGGGCGTCGGCGTGCGGGCGTTGTGCCGTGTGCCTCGGCCGGCCCGTGCTGCCGATGGAGGTCGAGCGAGCCACGCTGATCGAGGCGTTGCGCTTCGTCAAGCGCAGCGAGATGCCGCTGGAGCTCAAGAAGCAGTGGGACGTCGAGGCGCTGCCGCAGTACCGGGCCGACCACGGCTGGAGCAAGCAGACCATCCCCGCGGCGCTGCGCGGCGAAGAAGGCCGGGTGCTGTCCCGCTGGGGCGAGCCGGTCTGGGGCCAGCTGGTGGCGCGGGGAAAGGCGCAGGGCCGCTTCGACGACGAGCTGGTCGAGGCGTCGGCGGACATGATCCGCCACCGGTGGCCCGCAGCGGCACGGATCAGCTGGGTGACCTGCATCCCGTCGATGCGCTACCCCGAGCTCGTGCCGGACTTCGCCAGGCGGCTTGCCGATGCGCTGGGTGTACCGTTCCGGCCGATCATGTCGAAGACACGCGAGACGCAGCCCCAGAGAGACATGGAGAACCGATTTCACCAATGCCACAACCTCGACGGCGCGTATGCCRTCGAGCCGCAGCCGGGCACGGATGGTGCCGTGCTGTTGGTCGACGATCTCGTCGATTCCGCGTGGACCCTGACGCTCGCTGCGGCGTTGCTGCGACAGACGGGCACGGCGGCGGTCTACCCGTTCGCGCTGGCCCTCACCTCGGCGAAGTAGCGACCCCATGAGTGTTCAGGGATTGAGTGCGGATGGCGAGGCGGTTCTGCTGCTGTGCGGGCGGTTCGGCGGCGAGCGGCAGGAAGCGTTCCAGCCGCTGTCGATGCGGGACTGGGCGGTGTTCGCCCCCTGGCTGAACCAGCGCGGGATGCGGCCTGCCGACCTGCTGTCCGCCGCGGCGCACGCGCAGTTGGACGGCGTGCAGGAGATCGAACTCGAGCGCCCCCGCATCGAGTTCCTGCTGGCCCGCGGAACCGCGATGGCCCTGGCCCTGGAGCGATGGAGCCGTGCCGGCCTGTGGGTGATCTCGCGAGCCGATGCCGCGTACCCGGGGGCCCTGAAGCGCCGGTTGAAGCATGCCGCGCCGCCCTTGCTGTACGGTGCGGGCCGCCCGGAGCTGCTCGACCTGGGCGGCCTCGCGATCGTCGGCTCGCGCGATGCCGGCGAGGCGGCGCTCGAGTTCGCGCGCCAGACCGCGGCCACGTGTGCCGACGAAGGGATGGTCGTCCTCTCGAGCGGTGCGCATGGTGTCGAGATGGCCGCGATGCAGAGCGCGCTGGAGGCCGGTGGCCAGGCCGTCGGCGTGCTGCCCGGCGACCTGCTCAAAGCCAGCCTCGGGCGGCTGAACCGCGGCGGCTTGCAGCAGGGCCGCCTGACCCTGGTGTCACCCTGCGCGCCGCAGGCCGGCTTCGATGACGGCCAAGCAATGGCGCACAACAAGTACCTCTGCGCGCTGGCAGACCGGACGGTGGTGATCGATGCCGAAGGCCTGCGCGATCACTTCGAGCGAGACACCTGAAGACTCAGGCGGGCACCCGCGTCATCTGCATCGTCCAGTTCGTCAGCCACTCCTCCCCATCGGGCGAGAAGGCCTGCTCCCAGCGCGCTGCATCCGGCCCCTGGCGCTGCCAGACGAAGCGTGCGTACACCTTGCGGCCGTTGTCTTCATCCTCGCCGTAGAACTCGCCGCGGTCGCCATCGAAGCCGCCGCGCACCGGCGGAAACAGGATGCCGCTGCGGTTGTGCGCCCAGTAGATCGACCATTGCCGCTTCGCGGTATCGAACAACCGCAAGGTCATGCCCGACCAGTCCTGGGTCGTGAAGTCGATCTGTTCGACGTTGGCGATGCCGCCGAGGCGCGGCTCGCACGCGAGCACCGAAGGAAACTCCTGCCAGTCGTCGCTGCCCGGCACGCGCGTCGCGAGGCGCCGGTTGAGCACCTGCCAGCGGCCGTGCAGGAAATCGAAGTCGTCCGGTTGCCCGGTGCGGTCCAGCGTGTAGCTCATCGTGTTCTCCGGTGAAAGGCGCTCAGCGCCAGGCCGAGCCGGCGGTGGGCTGCAGGCGGAACATCTCCGGTGCTGCGCGCAGCTGCGACAACCAGCGCGGCCACACCGCATCGCGCCAGATCGCCGAGGTGAACAGCCGGTCGGCGCAGTCGAGCTGGTGGACCACGCTGTCGAAGCGGCAGATCCACACGAAGGCCTCGGTGTCGGTGCGCACCGGCAGCGCCGGGAAGTCGTTGGCGGCGTGCTCGGTCTTCAGCACCGCCTGCACGTCCATGCCGGCGGCCACCAGGCAGGGCCGCACCTCGTGCTCGAAGCGCTGCACCAGCTGCGGCGTGGCCGGCGCATCGAGCCGGCACACCACGGCGAGCAGCATGCCGGGCCGTGCCGCATGGGTCGCGGCGGTCTGCACGTTGCGCAGCAGCAGCACGTTCGACGAATCCTGCATCGTCGCGTTGGCGGCGTTGCGGTGCCGCTGCCACACCGGGCCGCCGTAGAACGCGGCCAGCGCCTCGCGCCGCTCGGCCATGTTCGCGAAACCGCGCAGCCAGACGAAGTCGTCGGGTGCGTCGAGGTCGCGGAACTGGCCGAGCACGCGCATGCCGCAGTCTTCCTGTGTGTGCACGAACTCGCGGTCGAACAGCTCGATCAACGTCTCGCGCCGGCCGGGGTGCAGCGCATAGCGCCGCAGCTCGACGATGGCACAAGGGGACGGAATCGTGTCAGCAGCCGCGGCACGGGCCGGGCGCTCCAGCGTCATCACGGTCATCGGGGCATCTCCTCGTCTCTGGGGAGGGTGATGCTGCGCCGGGCATGCTGACAACCTGTGTCAGTAGAGTTCAGCAGAAATCAGCCGACCACCGTGCTGTCGCGCCCGCTCAGCTTCGCCTGGTACATCGCCTTGTCGGCCCGCTCGATCGCGGCCTGCAGCGCCTCGCCGTCGGCGCAGGTGCTCAACCCGGCCGAGAAGGTCAGCCGCAGCCCCGGCGCCACGGCGTCGAAAGGGGCCGCCGCGAGCCCGGCGCGCAACCGATCGACGCATTGCAGCGCCTGTGCCTGCGGCGTCGCCGGCAGCATCAGCAGGAACTCCTCGCCGCCCCAGCGCCCGAGCACGTCGGTGTCGCGCAGCGCGGCCTGCGCGGCGTCGGCGAAGATCTTCAGCACCCGGTCGCCGGCCGCGTGGCCGTGGTTGTCGTTGATCGGCTTGAAGTGGTCGAGGTCCATCAGCACCAGGCTCAGCGGCAGGCCGTGGTGCTTCTGCCGCACGCGCTCGGCATCGAGCAGCTCGGTCAGGTGGCGGCGGTTCACGAGGCCGGTCAGGTCGTCGCGCGTGGCCAGGTGGTGGATCTTCGCGAGCGCCTGCTGCAGCTCCGCCTGGCGCTGCCGCAGCTTCGCGCGCAGCCGGCCCATGCTGACCGCCAGCGCCGACATCGCCGTCATCAGGATCAGGCAGAAGCCGAACTGGATCGCCTCGATGTGCGGCGGGAAGCGCGCCGGGTCGGTGCGCGCCTTCCACAGCATCACGCCGCCCAGCATCGCCAGCGCCTGCGCGCCCAGCAGCCGCGCCTCGCGCGGCGACATCACGAACATGCCCCACACCAGGTTCAGCAGCATGATCGCCATCACCGCGCCGCGCAGCTGCGGGTTGATCGCATAGCCCCAGGCGGTGACCGAGATGCCGAACACCGATTGCGACATCGTCAGCGACGGGTCGTGCGACAGCCGCTCGCTGAGGCCGCTGCGCACCAGCGCGTAGAAGACGAGGATGCCGCCCAGGCTGACGACGCAGAACCAGAACGCCGGCCCCGCCTCCATCATGCCGAGCCGCACCTCGACGGCGACCACCACCGCGAACAGCGCATAGACGCACAGCGCCAGCAGCGTCAGCTTGGCGTGGCCGCGCCGCCGCTCGGTGGTACTCCACAGCAGGTCGAGCAGGCGGGACGGTGCGCGGAACATCGCGGGATTGTAGGAACGAGGCGCCGCCGGCCTGCGGCCGCCCCCCGGAGGCAGGGGGATCCGGTGTGTCGGTGCCGACACACCGCGTCATGCAGCCGCCTCTCGAGCGACTCGCCGTGCGGCGAAAATGCCGCCTGTCGGATCTCGATCGAGCGCCCGGCGTTCGCGACGAGAAAGCGCATGGGCGACAGCATGACCGACAAACGATTCTTTCCCCGCCAGGTGGTCGAGTCCGGGGGCAACCGCTGGGACTGGGCCCTGCTGCCGCTGGTGCTCGCGGTGCTGGTGCTGCTGGCCTGGGGCGGCGCGCAGATGGCGCGGCCGTACCAGCTGGGCGAGGCGCTGCCGCTCACGCTCGACCCGACCGCGCTGCCGTACTACCTGCTGCGCACCACGCTGCGCATGTTCCTCGCGCTCGGCGCGTCGCTGGTGTTCGCCTGCGTGTTCGCGGCGCTGGCGGCCAAGTACCGCGCCGCCGAGCGGGTGCTGGTGCCGCTGCTCGACATCCTGCAGTCGATCCCGATCCTCGGCTTCCTGTCGATCACCGTCACCGGCTTCATCGCGCTGTTCCCGGGCAACCTGTTCGGCGTCGAGTGCGCCGCGATCTTCGCGATCTTCACGTCGCAGGCCTGGAACATGGCCTTCAGCCTCTACCAGTCGCTGCGCACCGTGCCGCCGGAGCTGCAGGAGGCGGCGCGCGTGTTCCAGCTGTCGGGCTGGCAGCGCTTCTGGCGGCTCGAGCTGCCGTTCGCGATGCCCGGGCTGCTGTGGAACATGATGATGTCGATGTCCGGCGGCTGGTTCTTCGTGGTCGCGTCGGAGGCCATCGCGGTGTCGCAGCAGAGCATCAAGCTGCCCGGCATCGGCTCGTACATCGCCCAGGCCATCGAGCTGCGCGACCTGCACGCGATCGGCTGGGCGATCGGCGCGATGCTGGTGGGCATCGTGCTGTACGACCAGCTGTTCTTCCGGCCGCTGCTCGCATGGGCCGACAAGTTCCGCTTCGAGGAGGGCAGCAGCGAGAGTGCGCCGTCGTCGTGGCTGCTGACCTGGCTGCGCCGCACCGAGCGGCTGCAGCCGTTCGCGCTGCGCATCGGGGCGCTGTTCGCGCGCTCGCTGACGCTGTTCCGCCGCCGCCACGACGGCACTTCGATCCGGGCGCGCGCGCGGCCGGCCGGTGCGACGCTGCAGCGCGCCTGGGATGCGCTGCTGGCCGCGGCGGTGCTGATCGCGCTGTGGCACCTGCTGCGCTTCATCCACACCGAGGTCGGCTGGGCCGAGGCCGGGCATGTGCTGGTGCTGGGCTCGATCACGCTGCTGCGCGTGCTGGTGCTGACGGCGCTGGCCGCGCTGGTGTGGGTGCCGGTGGGCATCTGGATCGGCATGAACCCGCGCTGGTCGGGGCGGCTGCAGGGGGTGGCGCAGTTCCTGGCGGCGTTCCCGGCCAACCTGATGTTTCCGGTGGCGGTGCTGTTCATCGTGCGCTGGAAGCTCAACCCCGACATCTGGCTGTCGCCGCTGATGGTGCTGGGCACGCAGTGGTACCTGCTGTTCAACGTGATCGCCGGCGCGAGCAGCATCCCGACCGAGCTGCGCTATGCGGCGCAGAACCTGGGCCTGTCGGGCTGGCTGCGCTGGCGCCGCTACCTGCTGCCGGCGGTGTTCCCGAGCTTCGTCACCGGGGCCATCACCGCGAGCGGCGGCTCGTGGAACGCGAGCATCGTCGCCGAGTACGTGACCTGGGGCGACACCACGCTGCAGGCGAAGGGGCTGGGCAGCTACATCGCGCACATGACGGCGATCGGCGATTTCCCGCGCATCGCGCTGGGCATCGGCGTGATGTGCGTGTTCGTGATGGGCATGAACCACCTGGTCTGGCGGCGGCTGTACCGCCTTGCCGAAGACCGCATGCATTTTTAGGGCAGAGCATGAAGACACTGATCGAACTCAAGAACGTCGGCAAGTCGTTCCGCTCGGCCGACGGCAGCGCGCGCGCGGTGCTGGAGGGCGTGGACTTCCGGCTGGCCGAGGGCGAGATCGTCTCGCTGCTCGGTCAATCGGGCTCGGGCAAGTCGACGCTGCTGCGCATCCTGGCCGGGCTGATCCCGGTCGATGCCGGCGACGTGGCCTACCGCGGCCAGCCGCTGCACGGGCCGGCGCGCGGCATCGCGATGGTGTTCCAGTCGTTCGCGCTGTTCCCGTGGCTCACGGTGCAGCAGAACGTCGAGCTCGGCCTCGAGGCGCGCGGCATGGCGCCCGCCGAGCGCGCGGCGCGCGCGGTGGCGGCGATCCAGCTGATCGGGCTGGCGGGCTTCGAGGGTGCGCTGCCGCGCGAGCTGTCGGGCGGCATGCGCCAGCGCGTGGGCATTGCGCGGGCGCTGGTGGTGGAGCCCGAGATCCTGCTGATGGACGAAGCCTTCTCGGCGCTCGACGTGCTGACCGGCGAGCGGCTGCGCGACGAGATCCTCGCGCTGTGGACCTCGCGGCGCATGCCGACCAAGGCGATGCTGGTGGTCTCGCACAACATCCAGGAAGCGGTGCTGATGGCCGACCGCGTGCTGATCTTCGCGAGCGACCCGGGGCGGGTGCGCTGCCAGCTGGCGGTGCAGCTGCCGCGCCCGCGCGACCCGGACAGCGCCGAGGTGCGGCAGCTGGTCGACGAGGTCTACGCGCTGATGACCGCCGGCACCGGCCGCCGCCCGGCGGGCGAGCCGGCCGCGCTGCCGCTGGCGCACCGCCTGCCGCAGGCCGACGTGAGCCGCATGGACGGGCTGCTGGAGCTGCTGGCCGACGACCTGTTCGCGGGCCATGCCGACCTGCCGAAGCTCGCCGAGGAGACCGAGCTGGCCGACCACGAGCTGCTGCCGTTGACGCAGGGACTGTCGCTGCTGGGGCTCGCGCAACTGGCCGATGGCGACCTGCACCTGACGCCGCTCGGGCGCCGCTACGTGGACGGCGACCACACGCTGCGGCAGCAGCTGTTCGGGCAGCAGCTGCTGGCCGGCGTGCCGCTCGCTGCGCACATCCGGCACAGCCTGGAGCAGGAGGCGTCGGGCGAGCTGCCGCAGGAGCCGTTCCTGCGCCTGCTGAGCGACAGCCTCGACGCCGCCGAGGCCGAGCGCGTGCTGCGCACCGCGATCGAATGGGGGCGGCATGGCGAGGTGTTCGAGTACGACTACCGGACCGGGGTGATCCGGTTGCCGGAGGGGCGGCAGGAGATRACTGGTGAGTGATCAAGTCCCGCATGCGCCGTGAGGCGCATGCGGGAAGCGGTGAGAGATCATTGTCAACGCTGTCTGTCAATAGGAGAGATTGAGCGTTGCGAGTGACCGGGTACGCCTGCAGAGTCACTCACCTCAGCAGAGTCGCATTGCCCAAGCATCGGTCGGCCACCAGGGCTGCCCTTTCACGGAACTCTTCCCTACCGCGGAATTGAGTTCGCTTCGGCCGGGAGCAAGTCTCCCGCGGCTCGATTCAGCGATTGCTGTCTTCCTGTCAAGCCTTCAAGCAGTTTGTCCGCTCTTTTGCGGCAGTCCTGTCGCGACGGGTGAAGCGGCCGTTCCCGCTTCATATGAAAGTGAAGAAGACCCATGACGCTCGAAGCTCTCCTCCATCGCCTTTCGCTTGCAGGTGCGCCAGTCGCCGCTCCCTTGCAAGTTCTGCCCAACAACGTCTTGCGGCATGTCGCCGGTGGCGACGTGAAGTGCAGCGCAGGCAACTCTCCAAACTTCGTGAAATGCGAATGGAGCAAGGCGGTCTAAGACTGCCATGCGTGCCGCCCATCCAGGGCGGCACTCCTTGATCGGTCCTTGTCGGAAACAGGACAGCAAAGCAATGGCCACCATTGAGCGAGTGAATCTGAGCGGGATTCGATCGAGACTCCGCACCGTAGAGAACCCTGTACAGCCGGCCGTGATCCCTAGGCGGCTGGAAGTCATTCTGAAGGTCGCAGAGCGCTGCAACATCGCCTGTACCTATTGCTACTTCTTCGACTCGAGAAACACGGACTTCGAGAGGCGACCGCCGCTGATCTCCGTCGAGACCATCGATCACGTCGTGGCCTACCTTCTCGACGCGGCGAGAAAGCATGAGCTCCAAGTCATCCAGATCGATCTGCATGGTGGAGAGCCACTGCTGATGAAGCGAGATCGATTCGATGACATGTGCGGTCGTCTCACGCGTGCTCTTCATCAAGTGGTCGATCTGCGAATTTCGCTGCAGACGAACGGCATGCTGCTGGACGATCTCTGGATCGACCTGCTCGTCAAGCACGGCATATTCGTCGGCGTCAGTCTCGACGGACCGCGTGAAGTGCACGATCTGCACAGAGTCGACCACGATGGCCGCGGCACCTATGACCGCGTTGTCTCGGGGCTCAAGAGACTCCAGGCCCGCCTGCCCGACCGGCTGGGCGTTATCGTGGTACTGAGCCGTCATGTGGACGGAGCCGTCTTGTATCAGCACCTGGTCCATCAGCTTGGACTCAAGAACCTCCACTTCATTGCTGCGGACGAGACGCATGACAGCACCTGCATGCAGGACGGCAATACGGTGGGCGATGCCCTTTGCAGAATCTATGAGCACTGGTTGCGGGACAACGATCCGTCGATCCACATCAGGTTCGTGGACAAGTCCGTTCGCCGTCTCCTCGGCGGGAAGGGCAGGTTGGCCGAGGAGGAAGCCATCATTTCCGGATCCCTCGCGATCACCGTGGACAGCGATGGCCATGTCGGGCCTGACGATGATCTGAGAAACGTCTTACCGCACCTCTTCCGAGGGCGCTACAACGTTCAGGACTCGACATTGAATGACTTCATCGATTCCAGCGAGATACAAGACCTTGTGAAGCAGGTCGGCCGCCTCCCGCTTCAATGCACTGACTGTTGCTGGAAGAAGGTCTGCCGAGCGGGCGAGGTACTGGGCGGACCCATTCAACGCTACAGCTGCGCGCGTGCCTTTGACAATCCAAGCGTGTACTGCAAGCAAATACAAGGGCTTCTCGAGGCGGTCTGTGAATCTGCTGTGCGACGCGGCCATGCGCCGGCCAGCATTCTGGAGAGCGCTGCGTGAGAGTCGCCAGACTGATCCGGATCGCCAGCGTCATGACGCTTCTGACGGCATGGCCCGTGGCACAAGCCCAGGCACTGCTCTTCGAGCGTCCTCTTTCCCAGCAGAAGGTCCACGACGGTTTCGGCCCTGTCATCGACGTGCATGTCCATGGCCGAATCGAAAGCTTCGTTCTCGACACCGGGTCGTCGCCGAGCCTCGTTGTCTCGGCTGCCGCGTCGCGTCTGCGCAGTCGCGCCGAGGGACCGACTTGCCAGCAGCCCTTGCTGATCTGGTTCGGCGAGGAGCGTCCGACCGCCGTTCCGTGCGAGGTTATCCCGACGATCCCGGAATTCGCGGCCGCAAAGCTCGCCGGCATGTTGAGCCCGCAGCAACTGGCACCGCATGATCTCGTGGTGCTCGACTTCCCGTCGAGTCGCCTGTTCGCGCTGCACGCAGCCGTTGAGCCGTTCGATGTCTTCCGCAAGCTCTACCCCGAGCGGTCCAGCGTTCGTCTCGAGCGGGTAGGCGAATCGATTGGCGCGATGCTGGTCCGCGGTGCCTGGGGCGATCGCGCCGAGGTGCTCGTCGACATCGACACCGGCCGCCCGTACACGCAGTTCGCGAGACGTTATCTCGAAGGTGCGCCGGTCGGCGGTTCATCTGCAACGCTGTCGGCGACGGGCGAGCGCTCTTTCAACCAGCAGTCGTCGCAGGCACAGCCGCTTCGCATCGGATCGGTCGTGCTCGCACCCATCCGCATCCGCACCCGCGATGAGGCGGGCGTGGTGGCCGGCATCGTCTATGAAGGCTCGCTCGGCCGAGACGTGCTGAAGGCATGTGCCATCGGCATCCCGCCTCGTCAGGAGCGGCAGGTCTACCTGGCGTGCCGATGACCCAGGCTCAAGCCGTCTCGACCTCCACCTCCTCATCCACCTCCCCACGCGACGACAGCGCCAGCAGCCCGTGCCGCTTCAGCAGCGTGCGCAGCGTGTTGCGCGTGACGCCGAGCAGCCGCGCGGTCTGCACCTGGTTGTCGTGGCAGCGCGCGAAGCCGAGCCGCACCACCAGGGCCTCGATCGCCGCCACCAGCTGCGGATGCCTGCCGTCCATCAGCGCGTCGATGGCACGCTCCAGCGCGGCCAGCGGCTGCGCCTCGGGGGGCGGCCCCGCGGAGGGCGGTGCGGTCGAGGCGGGAGGCGAGGCGACCGCGCCCAGGAACCCGAGCGGCGAGAAGCGGCAGTCGCTCGCCCGCACGATGCCGTCGCGGCAGACGATCAGCGCGTAGTGGATGACGTTCTCCAGCTCGCGGATGTTGCCGGGCCACGCATAGGCCAGCAGCGCGCTGCGCGCCTCGGGCGACAGCTGCGTGCCGTGCAGCGACAGCTTGCCGCCGCACACCGCGATGAAGTGGCGCGCGAGCGGCAGGATATCGCCCGGGCGGTCGCGCAGCGGCGGCAGCTCGATCGTCGCGACGCTCAGCCGGAAGTACAGGTCCGCGCGAAAGTGCTGCGCCTCCACCGCCCGGTGCAGCTCGACGTTGGTCGCCGCCACCAGCCGCACGTCGAGCGGGATCGCGCGGCGCGAGCCGAGCCGCACCACCTGCCGCTCCTGCAGCACGCGTAGCAGCTTCACCTGCAGTGCGAGCGGCAGGTCGCCGATCTCGTCGAGGAACAGCGTGCCGCCGTTGGCCGCCTCGAACCAGCCGGCACGCGCCTGGTTCGCGCCGGTGAACGCGCCGGACTCGTGGCCGAACAACTCGGCATCGATCAGCGATTCGCTGAAGGCGCCGCAGTTCACCGCGATGAAGGGCCCGTCGCGCCCGCTGCGCTTGTGGATGTGGCGTGCGATCAGCTCCTTGCCGGTGCCGGTCTCGCCGACCACCAGCACGGTGGCGTCGCTGCCGGCGACGCGTTCCACCTGCTCCAGCACGGCGAGCGAGCGCGGGTCGTGGAACAGCAGCGCCTTGGCGCGGATCGAGAGCGCCAGGCTGGCGGAATCGGGCAGGGTGAGCAGGTGGTCGGCGGACATGCTGTTGGCAATGGGCTGGCAATGGGCTGACGACAATGGGCAGACAAATGACGCGATCTGCACATTAGGTGTCTTGTTCCGTGCCGTGAACGCAGCATTTCACGCTTGCATATGCGCACATCACGGCGATCGGGGTCTGCGCTGCTGCGATGTGCGCGCTGCTGTTGCCTCGCCAACAATGCGCTGGCGCGTGCTGCTGCCGGCGCAGCAGGTGCAGGGTCGAGATGCAGGCCCGCGGGTTGCATGCCGGGCCCCTTCAACTCTCCACCGATCCCCATGAAACACCTGCTTGCCACCTGCCTGCTGTCCGTCGCTGCCGTCGGCGCGAATGCCGCGTTGCGCGAGGGGGACACTGCACCGGCCTTCCGTGCCACGGCCTCGCTGGCCGGCAAGGCCTTCGACTATTCGTTGCGTGATGCATTGGCACGCGGCCCGGTGGTCGTCTACTTCTACCCGGCGGCATTCACCATCGGCTGCAGCCTGCAGGCGCACGCCTTCGCGGTGAACCTGAAGCAGTTCAGCGACGCCGGCGCCAGCATCGTCGGCGTGTCGCTGGACCGCATCGAGCGGCTCAACGAGTTCTCGGCCGATCCGGAGTCGTGTGCCGGCACGGTGGCGGTGGCCTCGGATGCCAAGGGCGCGATCGCGAAGTCTTTCGACCTGGTCGTGCAGGAGCAGAAGGCGGGCCGCAAGACCCGGCGCGGCGACGAGATCGATCACGGCCTGGCCGAGCGGACCACCTTCGTCATCAAGCCCGACGGTCGCATCGCGGCCACCTTGAGCGGGCTCTCGCCCGAGGACAACGTGGCGCGCGCGCTCGACGCGGTGCGAGCACTGAAGCGCTAGGGCGCAACCGCCGACGCCGCCGCGCGCGGCGCCGGTGGCTGGATGTGGCTGACCGCCGTGCCGCCTTCCTTTTCGTAGTCTTCCGAGCCGGTCGCGCCGGCCACCTGGTAGCCCTTGCTCGCCAGCAGGTCACCGACCGCACCTGCGCGCTGCGCATGGTTGGACACCGTCAGGATGCGCCGGTCGCGCGGCAGCCACGCGAGCTGCTTCTCGATGTCGCGGTTCTGGATGCTGAGGAACACCGGGAAGCTGCCGTACTTGATCAGTTCGTCGGGACGGCGAACGTCCAGCACCAGCACGCCGCCAGGCTGCGCCAGCAAGGCATCGACCTCGGCGCGGGCCAATCGCTGCGTCTTGTATTTCCACGGCGCGGCGGCCTGCTGCGCCGATGCGGCCAGCGCGGTGAATGCGAGGGCCGCGGCCAGCGCGGTGATCTTGAAGCTCTTCATGAAGCGGGTGTCCCTGGTGATGGTGATGAAGGTGGGAGACACCTTCATCGCAGCATTCATGCCATTGGCACCGCCGGGCTGAGTGCCCGCAACACAGCCGCGAACACGACAGCGGCGTTGCGTGCGCAGCACGCGCAACCCGCGCCCTTGCTGGCTTCGCAGCAGAACCCCGCCTGGACACGGGCATGCGCCGTGCTGTGAAGGGAGGTGGATCGACACACACGACAACCCCACGACAACCATCACCGAGGGACCCTCTCTTGATCAAGCAGTTGCTCCGACTCACGCCGATCGCCGCGGCCGCCGTCACCGTGATCGCCCATGCGGCCGATGCACCTGCCGACGCACCGGCCGCCCCCGATGCCGCCGCCTCGGCCCCCGTCGCCGACAACGAGGCGAGGGCGCTCGATGCCGTCGTCGTGCGCAGCCGCAACCGCATCGAGCGGCTGCAGGATGTGCCGCTGTCGATCTCGGTCGTGCAGGGCGCCGAACTCGAACGGCTCAGCGCCTACGGCATCGACGCCATCACGCGGCGCGCCGCCAACGTCTCGTGGAACCTCGGCAACCAGCGCACCAGCTCGCTCAGCATCCGCGGCGTCGGCAAGATCGGCCAGACCGAGGCGCAGGACCCGAGCGTCGGCGTCATCGTCGACGGCGTCAACTACGCCTACAACGCGCTCACCTCCAGCTTCAACTTCGTCGACGTCGACACCGTCGAGGTCACGCGCGGCCCGCAGGGCACGCTGCTCGGCAAGAACACCAGCCTGGGCGTCGTCAACATCACGACGCGCCGGCCGTCGTTCACGCCCACCGCCGACTACACGCTCGAGTTCCGCCAGCGCGGCGGCTTCGCCGGCACCGCGGCCGTCGGCGGCCCGGTGGTCGACGACCTGGTCGCGTGGCGCGGCACCTTCTCGGTCGACCGCGGCCAGGGCGACATCGAGAACCAGTACAACCGCGACATCACCTACACCAACACCGACCGCGTGTCGGGGCGCGTGCAGTTCCTCGTCACACCGACGAGCGACTTCAACGCGCGCCTCGCGTTCGACCTGCAACCCCGCGCCGGCGAAACCACCAACGGCCGCACCGTCTTCACGCCGACCCCGGCGACCTACGCGAACGGCTCGCCCAACACCGCCGTCGACAACGCGACGCGGCTGTCGCGCCGCTGGTTCTCGCAGAACACCGGCTACAGCGTCGGCGATTACTACGCCTTCCTCAGCAACGACAACCAGCGGCCGCTGGTCACCGGCAGCCGCGGCGCCTCGGCCGAGCTGAACTGGAAGCTCGACGGCGGCCACACGCTGACCTCGATCAGCGCGTACAAGGACTACCACTTCGACGCCGTCAACGACGAAGGCACGCCGTTCGACGTGTACCGCAACTCGGGCGGCTTCTGGAACGACTACCGCCAGGCCAGCCAGGAGCTGCGCATCAGCTCGGCGGCCGGCGGCTTCGTCGACTACCAGGGCGGGCTGTACTACATCGACGTGCACAACGAGGCCGACTACCGCCGCGCCTGGGGCAACGACGCCGGCGCCTGGTTCGCGAGCAATGCGCAATACAACCGGCTGGATGCCGACCCGGCCGGCCGCCTGCTGATGCTCAACTCGCTGGCCAACCTGGCGACCTCGTACAACTCGCCGGTCGGCGTGCAGGAGATCCGCAACAAGAGCGCCGCGGTCTTCGCACAGGCCAACTGGCACCTGAGCGAGCCGCTGACGCTGACCACCGGCCTGCGCTTCACGCGCGAGGACCGCCAGAACGCCGGGCGTTCGACCCTCAACAGCAGCGGCAGCGCGCCCGAGCTGAACCCGGATGCGGTCGGCACCGACGACGCGATCGCGCAGAAGTACTTCGGCATCCCGACCTATGCCGCGCTGAGCGCCGCACAGAAGCAGCAGGTGGCCGATGCCCGGGCGATCCGCAAGAGCCAGCTCGGCGTGCTGTTCGGCCAGACCCAGGCCGAGCCCTTCCGCAAGACGCAGCCGGCGTTCGTGATCAGCCCGTCGTACAAGGCCAGCGAGCAGCTGACGGCCTACTTCTCGTACCAGCACGGCGAGAAGGCAGGCATCTCGCAGCTCGTCAACGGCGTGTCGACGCTGGTGCAGCCGGAGAAGACCAATGCCTTCGAGGCGGGCTTCAAGTCGGCGCTGTTCGACAAGACGCTGGTGCTGAACGCCGACGTGTTCCTGATGAACATCACCGACTACCAGCAGTCGGTGCGCATCGTCGACCAGTACACCACCGCGCTGAACAACGACGGCACGTTCTACTACACCTCGGCCACCGGCAACGTACCGAAGGTGCGGGTCTCGGGGCTCGAGGTCGACGGCGTCTACGCGGGCATCGCCAACACCACGCTGCGCTTCTCCGGCGCCTACAACAAGGCGATCTACAAGGACTTCAGCAACGCCGCGCAACCGGTGGAGAACGGCTATGCCGGCGCATCGCCCTACCGCGACATCAGCGGCCAGCCGCTGGCCGGCGCGCCGAAGTACAGCGTCAACGTCGGCGGCGACTACCGCCTGCCGGTGCGGGGCGACAAGGTGTTCCACACCAGCGCCAACGTGTCGGCCAACAGCAGCTACTACTCCGACAACGCGCTGTCCGCGTACTCGGTGATCCCGAAGAGCGCCCTGGTCGACTGGGCCATCGGCGTCGGCACGCAGAACCGGAGCTTCGACGTCAGCCTGATCGTCAAGAACCTGTTCAACGACGACACGCCGCGCTCGAAGACGTGGAACAGCTATTCGCCCGCGATCCCGCGCAGCGTGGGCATCCAGTTCGCCGGCAAGTTGTAGGCGCTTCATCCACCCCCTGCAGATCGAGTACGCCCATGAAACTCAAGTTGCTTTTCGTGCTTCTCGCGATCGCCGCCAGCGCGGCCATCGCCACCGCCGTCGATGAGAAACCTGTCGCGCCAGCGGCCGCCAAGGCCTGGGCCTACACCCCGCCGCAGGCGCCGGCTGAGCCGGCGCTGAAGAACAAGCGCTGGGTGCGTACGCCGCTCGACGCCTTCGTGCTCGCGAAGCTCGAGGCCAAGGGCCTGTCGCCATCGGCCGAAGCCGACCGCGCCACCTTCATCCGTCGTGCCACGCTGGACGCCTGGGGCCTGATCCCGACGCCGGAGGAGGTCAAGGCCTTCGTCGCCGACCGCTCGCCGAAGGCCCACGAGAAGCTGGTCGACCGGTTGCTCGCGTCGCCGCGCTATGGCGAACGCCAGGGCCGGCGCTGGCTCGACCTGACGCGCTATGCCGACAGCGACGGCTACAACGCCGACGGCACCCGGCCCAACATCTGGCGCTACCGCGATTACGTGATCGATGCGTTCAACCGCGACAAACCCTTCGACCGCTTCGTCAAGGAGCAGCTGGCCGGCGACGAACTGTGGCCCGACAGCATCGAGGCCCAGGTGGCCACCGGTTTCCTGCGCAACTTCCCGGACGAGATCAACGCGCGCGACCTGAACCTGAAGAAGCAGGAGGTCGCCAACGACCTGACCGACACCGTCGGCTCGGTGCTGCTGGGCACCACCGTCAACTGCGCGCAGTGCCACGACCACAAGTTCGACAAGATCTCGCAGAAGGAGTACTACCAGCTGCAGGCCTTCCTGGTGAACGCGAGCTGGCGCGACGACGTGCCGGCGATCAACGGCCAGGCGCTGGCCGAGTACACCGTGAAGCGCGCGAAGTGGGAGGCGGCGACGCAGTCGATCCGCGACCAGCAGGACGCACTGCTCAAGCCCGTCATCGACAAGCTCGAAAGCGACCGGCTGTCGGGCTTCGTGCCCGAGACGCGGGTGTCGATCAGCAAGCCCGAGGCCGAGCGCAGCGCCTACGACCGCTGGATCTACCACCGCAACCTGTGGACCATGTCGGGCCGCACGCGCAACGCGGTGAACCAGCTGAAGACCAAGGACAAGGCCGGCTACGAGAAGTACCAGGCGCTGGCCGACCAGCTGAAGGCCTTCGACAACCTGAAGCCGCGCGACCCCGGCAGCATCTCGACGATGACCGAGCTGGGCCATGCCGACAGCCCGCCGACCTACGTGCTGTTCAAGGGCATCTACGACAAGAAGCTCGACGAGGTGCAGCCGGCGGTGCCGGCGCTGCTGGGCGGTGACGCGCCGGCGATCCAGCCGACCGCGAACTCRTCCGGGCGGCGCAGCGCGCTGGCCGGCTGGATCGCGAGCCCCGCCAACCCGCTGACGGCGCGTGTCTTCGTGAACCGGCAGTGGGCGCAGTTCTTCGGCACCGGCATCGTCGACAGCGTCAGCGACTTCGGCAAGATGGGCAGCAAGCCCAGCAACCCCGAGCTGCTGGACCACCTGGCGACGAGCTTCGTGAAGAACGGCTGGAGCGTGAAGGCGCTGCAGCGCGAGATCCTGCTGTCGAGCGTGTACCGCCAGGCCTCGGCCGCGCGGCCCGAGGCGCAGGCGGTGGACCCGGGCAACAAGCTGTTGTGGGCCTTCCCGCGGCAGCGGCTCGAGGCCGAGGAGATCCGCGACTCGCTGCTGGCCGCCGCCGGGCTGCTGGAAGAGAAGTTGGGCGGACCGGCGGTGTTCCCGCCGATCCCGATCAACCTCGACAACCGCAATGCGTGGCCGACCTCGGAGAACCCGCACGACCACCACCGCCGCAGCGTCTACATCTTCGTGCGCCGCAACACGCCGTACCCGCTGCTCGACACCTTCGACTGGGCCAACCCGCAGCTGGTGCACAACAAGCGCGAGGTGACGACGACCGCACCGCAGGCGCTGGCGCTGATCAACAGCGACCTGGTGTTCGAGTGGTCGAAGGCACTGGCCGGTCGCGTGATCCGCGAGGCGGGCCCGAAGGAGTCGGCGCAGATCGACCGCCTGTTCGAGATCCTCTACGCCCGCAAGCCCGACAGCGTCGAGCGCGCCAGGCTGCAGGCCTTCCTCGACAGCCAGGAGGCGCTGACGCGCCAGCAGCTGGTGCAGGGCAAGCCGCTGAACGCGCCCGAAGGCTACGGCGTGAGCCCGGTGCTGACGGCGCAGATCGACCAACTCTACAAGACGGTCTACGGGCGCAGCGCCGACCGCTACGAGAAGGCGGTGTTCGTGCAGACGCTGGCGAAGCAGCAGGAGAAGCTGAAGTCGACGGCGGCCGGCGGCGATGACGAGGACGACGACGCGAAGGCCGCCGATGCCAAGGCCGGCAAGGGTGCCAAGGCTGGCACGGGCAGGAAGGCGACGCCCGAACTGAACCCGGCGCGCGCGGCCGCCTTCGTCGACCTGGTGCACGCGGTCGCGAACTCCAACGAATTCACCTACCGATTCTGAGAAGGACATTGACATGAGCCACCATCACCACCCTTCGCGTCGCGACTTCCTCGGCCAGCTGGGCGCCGGCGCGGCGCTCGGCCTGGGCATCCAGTCGGCCTGGGCCAGCGAGCTGATCGATCCGCAAGCGCCGCGCGAGCCGCACTTCCCCGCCAAGGCGAAGGCCGTCATCTGGCTGCACATGGCCGGCGCGCCCAGCACGCTGGACCTGTTCGACTACAAGCCCGACCTGATCAGGCTGGCCGGCACGCCGCTGCCCGATTCGTTCGGCCGCAACCTGAAGACGGCCACCGATGGCGGCGTCGGCAACCTGCTGGCGACCAGGCGCACCTGGAAGCAGCACGGCGAGACCGGCGCATGGGTGTCCGACCTGTTGCCGAACCTGTCGAAGCAGGTCGACCAGATCGCGTTCCTGAAGGGTTGCAAGACCGAAGGCAGCACGCACGTGATCTCGTCGCTGAAGCTGCACACCGCCGGCCTGGTGCCGGGGCGCCCGGCGCTGGGGGCGTGGGTGCAGTACGCGCTTGGTTCGTCCAACCCGGACCTGCCGGCCTTCGTCGTGCTGCCGACCGGCAAGGGCGCGGCCGGCGGCGGGCGCGGCCAGGTGATCTGGAGCTCGGGCTTCCTGCCCGCGGCCTACCAGGGCACGGCCTTCCGCCAGGGCGATTCGCCGATCCTGCACCTGGCGCGGCCGGCCAACCTGAGCGAGGCCGAGCAGCGCAACACGCTGGCGCTGCTGAAGTCGCTGAACGAGCACCAGTCGGCGGGCTTCCCGAACGACACCGAGCTGCAGGCGCGCACCCGCTCGTACGACCTGGCCTTCCGCATGCAGAGCTCGGCGCCCGAGGCGGTCGACATGAGCAAGGAGACCGCGGCGACGAAGGAGCTGTACGGCATCGGCCAGAAGGAGACCGACGAGTACGGCACCGCGCTCCTGCGCGCGCGCCGGCTGGTCGAGCGCGGCGTGCGCTTCGTTCACTGCATCTCCGGCGCGCCGGACAACAGCGTGGACAGCTGGGATGCGCACAACGGCCTCGAGAAGAACCACGGCGTGATGTGCAAGCAGGTCGACAAGCCGGTGGCCGGCCTGCTGGCCGACCTGAAGTCGCGCGGGCTGCTGGAGAGCACGCTCGTCGTCTGGACCTCGGAGTTCGGCCGCACGCCATATGGCCAGAGCGGCGACGGTCGCGACCACAACCCCTGGGGCTACACCAGCTGGCTGGCCGGTGGCGGCATCAAGCCGGGCACGCACGGCACCACCGACGAGATCGGGCTGCGCGCGGTGAGCGGCGTGGTCGACACCTACGACCTGCAGGCGACCATCCTTCACCAGCTGGGGCTGGACCACAAGAAGATCACGTTCCTGAACCAGGGGCGTTCCGAGAAGCCGACCTCGGTGTTCGGCGATGTCGTCAAGGAGATCCTCGTCTGAAGCCGAAGCGACTTTCCGCGCTGTTGGCCGCGCTGTTGGCCGGGTTGCTGGTCGCCGGTGCGGCGGCGTCCGCGGCCTTCTCGCTGGACGGCGACCTGATGCGCGGCATCGAGGACACGACCAGGAGCCTGGACTCGAATGTCTCGCTGAAGAACAAGGAGGCCGCTGCCGCCGAGGCGCAGCAGCTGGTCGACTGGTTCGCGCAGGTCCAGGGCTACTACGAAGCCAAGGGCGACGCGGCCGATGCGGTYGGCTTCTCGCGCAAGACGCATGCGCTGGCGAGCGAGCTGCGGCGCGCACTGGCGAGCGAGGACTACGACGCCGCGTCGGACACGCTCGGCCTGCTGGTGCGCTCGTGCAAGACCTGCCACGAGGTCTACAAGCACAAATGAAAGCCCCGACCTGTCTCATCGCGGCCCTCGTGGCCGCGGGGCTGGCTGCGCCTGCGTTCGCGGCCAGCGTGCTGGAGTTCGACGTCTGGATGCGCGCGATCGACAAGTCCAGCGTCGCGGTGCAGAAGAGCATCGCGCGCCAGGATGCGGCGGCCGCGCGCGCCGAGGCCCGCGAGATCGAGCGGCTGTATGCGCTGATGGAAGCCTTCTTCCGCGACGACATGCCGGCCGCCGATGCGCTGCGGGTCTCGACCGAGGGCCGCGAGCTCGCGGCGTCGATCGCAGCGCTGCTGGAGGCCGGCGACTACGAGCGGGCGGGTGGCGCCGCGCGGCGCATCGCCCAGGCCTGCAACGACTGYCACGACCCGCACAAGCCCTTCAAGTGATTCCCCTTCTTCTCATGACCTTGCACCACCTCTCACCATGATGAAACCCACGAGCATTCGCATTGCAACCGTTGTGGCGCTCGGCGTCATCGCCGTCACGACCACGGTCTGGGCGCAGCAGACGCCGAAGCCCGAGAACCAGATCCGCTGGCGCCAGTCGGCCTTCCAGGTGATCGCGCTGAACACTGCGCGCATCAAGGCTTCGGTGGACGGCAGCTACAACAAGGACGAGGTCGTCCGGTCGGCGAGCGCGATCGCGGCCTTGGCCAACACCAACCTGCTGACGCTGTTCACGCCCGGCACCGAAGCCGGCAAGGGCTGGCATGACACCACCGCCAAGGCCGAGCTGTTCAAGGACACGCAGCGCGTGGCCGAGCTGAACGCGACCTTCACGAAGGAGGCCAATGAACTGCTGCGCGTCGCGCAGGCGGGCGATGCGGCGGCGGTGAAGGAGCAGCACGGCAAGCTCGCGCGCTCGTGCAAGTCGTGCCACGACGACTTCCGCAACGCGAACTGATCCAACGAGGAGAACCAGATGATCCATCACCAGAAGAAACTTCTGGCCGCGCTGGCCTGCGCGGCCATCGGGCCGCTGCAGGCCCAGACGGCCGCCTCGGCACCGCGCCCGGCCGAACCCCCCAAGGCGTTCACGTTCTTCGTGACCAGCGAAGGCCTCGGCAAGGGGGCCGACCTCGGCGGCCTGGCCGGCGCCGATGCGCATTGCAGGAAGCTGGCGAGCGCCGTCGGCAACGGCGCGAAAACCTGGCGGGCCTACCTGAGCACGCAGGAGGCGAACGGCCAGCCGGCGGTGAATGCGCGCGACCGCATCGGCGCGGGGCCGTGGACCAATGCGCGCGGTGCCGTGGTGGCGCGCGACCTGGCGCACCTGCACGGCGACACGCTGGAGCTGGCGCGGCTGGGCAGCAACCTGACGCGCAACACGGTGTTCACCGAGAAGAACGAGCCGGTGAAGGGCTCGGGCGACAAGCCGAACCAGCACGACATCCTGACCGGCTCGCAGCCGGACGGGCGCGCATTCGCCGATGCGGCGGACCACACCTGCCGCAACTACGGCAGCAGCGCGGCCGACGGCTCGGCGCAGGTCGGGCATTTCGATCGCACGGGCGGCGGGAACAGCTCGTGGAACTCGGCGCATGCGAGCCGGGGGTGCGGGCAGGAGAACCTGGTGAGCACCGGGGGTGCGGGGCTGTTCTATTGCTTCGCGCTCGACTGAGCGCAAACGGGCTCAACGCTTGAACAGCACGTCCAGCACCACCTGCACCTCCTCGGCCCCACCGGCCGAGCACTTCATGCGCTTGACCGCGCCCTGCACGTACTTGTAGTACTCCTTCGGCCCCGACTGCGGCACCGCGTCGACCACCTGGCTGCCGCGCACCGTGAGGCGCGTGCGCACCGCGCCGACGATGCCGACGCGGTCGAACGCATCGGCCAGCACCTGTTCCAGCACGCCCTGGTAGCCCGGGCACGCGAGGCTGATCTCCTGCTTCGCGACCACCGGCTTCGCCTCCGGGGCCGGCGGCGCAGGCGCTGCGATCACCACCGGCTCCTTCGGCGGCTCGGCCTGCACCGCGGTGATCTGCGGCTCCGGTGCGGCCACTGGCGTCACGTCCGGCGGTGGCATGTAGGCCGGCGGTGGCGGGGCCGGCAGCTTCGGCGCCGGCTGGATCTTCTCGACTTTCGGTGGAGGTGGCGGCGGCGGAGGGGGCGGCGCCTCCGGCACGATGCTCATCTGGATCGGCTTCTTGATCACCTCGACCGCCTCGCGCGCCAGGCCCGATGCCAGTGCATACGCGATCAGCACGTGCAGGCCCAGCACTGCGGCCAGGCCGGCGCCACGGCGCGGACCGGCCTCCCGGTACGAAGGGTTGTCGTCGCGGGCCCGCAGGCCGCCCGACGGGGGAAGTACGGCGCTCATGAAGGCTCCCTGGTTGTCATTCAAACTGCTCGCTGCCGACGACGCCCATGCGGTGCAGCCCGGCCTGGTCGACGGCCACCATCACCTCGGCGAAGCGGTCGTACTTGGTGTGCGCATCGGGGCGCACGTGCAGCTCCGGCGGCTCGGCCTGCGCGGCAGCGGCCTGCAGCCGCGCCTGCAACTCGCGCGCATCGCGCAGCGGCGTGCCGTTCCAGTGCACCGTGCTCGCGCCGTCGATCGCGATCGTCACGACCTCGGGCTTCACTGCGCTGACCGGCGGCGTGCCCACCGGCAGCTGCAGGTTCACGTTGTGCAGCTGGATCGGGATCGTGATGATCAGCATCACCAGCAGCACCAGCATCACGTCGATCAGCGGCGTCGTGTTGATGTCGGCCACCGGTTCCTCGACGACCAGCGTGCGGCGTGTCTTCTTCGTGCGTTGCATCGCGCTCATCCCCTCGGCGGCGGTTCGGTGATGAAGCCGACCTTCAGGATGCCGGCGCGCTGGCAGGCCAGCAGGATGCGGCCGACCGGCGCGTAGTCGCCGCGCGCATCGCCGCGGATGTGCACCTCGGGCTGCGGGGTCTGCGCCGCGATCCTCTTCAGCCGCTGCTGCAGGTCGTCGCGGCCGGCGATGCGGGCATCGAACCAGAAGGTGCCGCCCTGCGCATCGACCGAGATCACCACGTCTTTCGGCGTGCTCTCGCGCAGCGCGTTGCTGCGCTTCGGCAGCTCCACCGGCACCGAGAAGTTCGCGACCGGGATCGTGATCAGGAAGATGATCAGCAGCACCAGCATCACGTCGACCAGCGGCGTGGTGTTGATCGCGGCCACCACCTGCTCTTCACCGCCGCCGCCCGGGGCGGCCAGGTTCATCGCCATCGCGCGACCCTCAGGCGGGCTGGCCGGACAGCAGCACCGAATGCAGCTCGCCCGAGAAATCGCGCACCTCGTCCATCACCGCGCTGTTGCGGCGCAGCAGCCAGTTGTAGCCGAGCACCGCCGGCACCGCGACCGCGAGGCCGATGGCCGTCATGATCAGCGCCTCGCCGACCGGGCCGGCCACCTTGTCGATCGAGGCCTGGCCGGCGATGCCGATCGCGGTGAGCGCGTGGTAGATGCCCCAGACSGTGCCGAACAGSCCGATGAAGGGCGAGGTCGAGCCGACCGTCGCGAGGAAGCTCAGGCCCGACGACAGGCTGCGCTGCACGCGTTCGGTCGCGCGGTGCACGGCGAGGTCGACCCAGTCGTTGAAGTCGACCTTGGCATGCAGGCCGCTGTGCTTCTTCGTCGCGGCGAGGCCGCTTTCGGCGATGAAGCGGAACGGGCTGCGCTCGGCCAGCTGCGTGGCGCCGGCCTGCACCGTGCCGGCGTTCCAGAAGTCGCGTGCGGCGCGCTTGGCATGGCCGCCGATGCGCAGTTGTTCGAGCAGCTTGGTGATGATCACGTACCAGCTGCCGATGCTCATCACCGCGAGGATCACGAGCACCGTCCTGGCGACACCGTCGCTCTGCGTCCAGAGGGCTTGCAGGCCGTACGGGCTGTCGGTGGCGGCGCCGCCTTGCGCGCAGGCGGCGGTGGCGACGAAGATCGATGCGGCCAGCAGCAGCGCGCGGCGCAGGAACGAAGACGAGCTCATCGGGGTGATCCGGAAGTGAAGGTGCGAAGGCGCAGTGTGGACAGCCGCGCGGGCGGCGGGAACAAAGCGTTTGGCAGTTCGTTATGACCGCAGTCCGCGTTGCGCGGGCGGTTTGCTGGGCTTACACCAGCGGTTGCTGCGAAGGCCGCACCCGGAGGTCGATCCGGGTCTATTTCACGTCAGGAGCGGGGCCACAACACCCACAGCCGCAGCGGCTGCTTCATCCGACCCGCCTGCTGCTCGGCGGTATCACCCCACCCCCAGAAGTAAWCAGCGCGCACCGCCCCGGTGATCGCGGTGCCGGTGTCCTGCGCCATCACCGCGCGGCGCAGCAGCGTCGCGCTCAGCGGCTCGGTCGCGTCGACCCACACCGGCGTGCCGTACGGGATGCTCTGCGTGTCGACCGCGATCGAGCGCCCCGGCGTCAGCGGTACGCCCTGGCCGCCCTTCGGACCGAGCTGCGGATCGGGCAGCGGCTCCTCGCGGAAGAAGATCACCCGAGGGTTGGCCCACAGCATCTCGTGGAGCCGCTTCGGGTTCTTGCGCGCCCAGGCCTTGATCGACGGCCACGAGGCCTGCTCCAGCGTCAGCTCGCCCTGGTCGACCAGCCAGCGGCCCACCGACTTGTACGGCTGGTCGTTGTGCGCCGCGAACGCGACGCGCAGCAGCTTGCGGGTGCCGTCGGCCTCGGTCAGCTGCAGCCGGCCCGAGCCCTGGATCTGCAGCACCAACGCGTCGAGCGGGTCGGCGATGTACGCCAGCTCGCGGCCGCGCAGCGCGGCCTTCGCGGCCGGCACGGTGTCGAGCTGCTGGCGCGTCCAGTAGGGCTTGCGCGCGGCCAGGTCGGCCGGCGGTGCGTACAGGGGGATGCGGAAGGCGCCGCGCGGCACGCGGCTCGCCTCGACCAGCGGCTCGTAGTAGCCGGTCATCAGGCCCTCGGTCGCACCCTCGAGCGATTCGACGCGCCACGGCTGCACGCGGTTCTGCAGGAATACGCGCACGCTGCCGTCGGTGATGGTGCTGAGCTTCTGCGCGTCGGCGCACAGCTTGGTCCAGTCGGGGCCCGGCTTCTCGCAGCTGCGCAGCAGCGCGGGCCACAGCTCGGCGGTGCTGTCGAACTCCCAGCCGGGCAGGTCGGTCCAGGCGGCGCCGACCCAGCGGCTGCGCGCGCGCGTCAGCACCGGCGGCTTGTCGCCGGGGAGCGAGGGCGTGGTGGTCGGCGGGGTCGAGGAGGCCGGCGCATTGGCGGCCGGCTCCGGCGGAACCGGCGCCACGGGAGGGTATTGCAGGCTCGCGCAGCCGGCGAGCGCGCCTAGAATCGCCGCCGCCATCCACCAGCGGCCGCGGCCAGGGAACATCGTCATGGGTCTGATTCTCCTCGAAGCGCTGGGCGCGCTCGCGGTGCTGCTGCTGATCGTGTGGTGGACGATGTTCTCGGGGCGCAAGAAGGGCGAGCGTCGCGACGACGACCGCTGACGACCGTCGCGGTCAGCCCTTCGGCGGCACGATGAACGACCCCGGCCGCTGCCACAGCCGCCGGCGGATCGCGCGGTAGATGCGGCTGCGGTCGGTGAGCCGGATGCCGCGCGAGCGCAGCGCCACCTTGAACGCGAGGAAGAAGCTCACCGCGAGGTTCAGCCCGCCCGTCACCGCGATGCCGGCCAGGCACCACCAGAACGGCGCCTGGTGCAGGATGTCGAAGCCGAGCGCGCCGACCGCCGCGGCGAGCTGCCCGGTCGACAGCGTCACGTGCCGCACCTCGATCGGCAGCGCGAAGAAGCTCGCGACCGCCGGCACCAGGCCGAGCATCAGCCCGAGCGAGATGTTCGCGGTCAGCCCCGAGATGTTGTTGCGCCAGTAGAGCGACCAGCGCTGCGCGCGCGCCGACCCGAGCCGCGCGACGATGCGCGGGTTCCACGCGATCGCGCTGTCGAGCCGGTGCCAGACGAACCAGTTCTCGACCCAGCCCGCGATGATCGAGCTGGCGAACAGCAGCACGCCGGTGAAGGCCGCGTACAGCGGCGTCGGCCCGAGCAGCGACAGCGTGTCCAGCACGTGCTGCGCGTCCTTCGCGCCGATCAGTGGCGCGCCGAACGCGGCCGCCCACGCGAACTGCGCCGTCAGCACCAGCGGCGTCACGAGCGCGAGGTTGCCGAGGATGCCGGCCGCCTGCGAGCGGATCAGGTGCGCGACCTCGTCGACGAAGCCCTCCACCGCCGCGTCGTTCGACACGTCGTCGAGCCGGGCCGCCATCGCCGGCGCGGTCATCGCCGGCTGCTTGGTCGCCACCGTCCAGTGCATCAGGTGGATCAGCACGAAGCTGCCGGCGTAGTTGACGCCCGCGAAGAAGCCGGCCCAGAAGGTCGACAGCCCGAGCGCCAGCACGAAGAACTTCATGAACGTGGTGCCGGCCAGCACCGCGCCGCCGCCGGCCGCGGCGCGCAGCATCTGCCGGTACTCGCTGCGGTCGCGGGTGATGTAGTGCTCGCCGGTCTCGGCGCTGCGCTCGGCCACCTTGCGCGCGAGCAGCGAGTAGTGCCGCGCGAACAGAGCGCGGATGCTGCGCCGCTCCTCGGCGGTGCGCACCAGCGCGGCGGTCAGGCGCGTGATGTCGCGCCCGGGCTCCGGGCTCAGCACGCAGATCAGCAGCTCCTCGATGCGCTGCGTGCGCTCGCGCAGCTGCTCGACGGCGAACACCACGTCGACCGACACGCCGTGCGCCTCCAGGTGCAGGTGCACGCTGTCGGCGCAGCGCCGGCAGGTGTCGAGCAGCGCGCGCAGGTACTGCGCCTCGCGCAGCAGCGCCGGCGTGTCGCCGCCCTCGGCGTGCGCGCGGATCTGCTCGGCCACCAGCGCCAGCTGGCGGAACGGCTGCGACACCAGCAGCTCGGGGCTCATGCGCTGGCGCACTGTCGGCGTGAAGCCGGTCGCGCGGATCGCGCTGGCCAGGAAGGTTATCGCGTCGAGGAAGGGGGCGCGCCAGTTCGGCCCGATGGAGGCCGGTGCGGCCGAGGCTGCCGCCGCGGGGGCGAGCAGCGCGGTCAGGCGCTCGAGCGTCGGGTCGTCCAGCGCATCGAGCCACAGTGCATCGCTCGGCTGCGGGAACAGCAGGCCGAACAGCTCGGCCAGGTCGGTGGTGGCCGGCGTGCCGGGCAGCAGGCGCAGCCGCAAGCGCTGACCGAGTTCGCCGGACAGGTCGCGGCGCGGCGAGAAGCCGAAGTCGGCCAGCAGCGCCGCCACGTCCACCTCGCGCCAGAAGCGCGCGAGCAGCGCCGCGATCTCGGCCTGGTGCTCGGGGTGGCGCTCCAGCACGTTCAGCAGGTGGCGCAGGCGCAGCAGCGGCATCGGCGTGGCGGTGGTCGATGCCGCGTCGGCCGGCAGCGTCGCATGGCGCAGCCATTCGAGCAGGCGGATCAGCCACAGGTGGCGCTCCGGCAGCGAAGCCGAGGCGTCGGCCGCGTTCAGCAGCGCGCTCAGGTCCCACGGGCCCGGCCGGGCCTTGCCTTGCGCCTTCGACGACGCCTTCTTCCGCCCGAACATCGCGCCGGCCGTCAGTGCAGCGTCGACGCGAGCGACAGGCCGAACTCCGGCACCGGCGCATCGAACGGCGTCGCGTCCTCGGTCATGCAGAAGAAGGTGCCGCGCATGCTGCCCTGCGGCGTGGCCAGCCGCGTCCAGCTGGTGTATTCGTGGCTGTCGCCCGGTTGCAGCAGCGGCTGCTGGCCGACGACGCCCAGGCCGCGCACCTGCTCGACGCGCCCCTGGCCGTCGGTGATGACCCAGTGCCGCGCGATCAGCTGCGCCGCGACATCGCCGCTGTTGCGCACCGTGATCGTGTAGGCGAAGGCGTAGTGGCCGGTGGCGGCGTTCGACTGCTCGGGCAGGTGACGCACGACGACCGAGCAGGTGAATTCAGGATGGGCCATGGACGGGGATTCTAGGAGCCGGGCATGGCAGGTTCGTGGCCCGCCTAAAATCCCGCCCTTCCGCGACAGCCCGGCAGTACCGCATGACCACCTTCCGCATCGCCCCCAGCATCCTGTCGGCCGACCTGGCCCGCCTCGGCGAGGAGGTGCGCAACGTCATCGCCGCCGGCGCCGACTGGATCCACTTCGACGTGATGGACAACCATTACGTGCCGAACCTGACCTTCGGGCCGATGATCTGCGAGGCCGTGCGCCGGCACGCGGTGCGCCCCGACGGCACGCCGGTGCCGCTCGACGTGCACCTGATGGTGCAGCCGGTCGACCCGCTCGCGCTCGCGTTCTGCAAGGCCGGCGCGACCACCGTCACCTTCCACCCCGATGCCAGCACGCACGTCGATCGCACGATCCAGCTGATCCAGGCCGAGGGCTGCAAGGCCGGCCTCGTCTTCAACCCGGCGATGCCGCTGTCGGTGCTCGAGTACGTGATCGACAAGATCGACCAGGTGCTGATCATGAGCGTGAACCCCGGCTTCGGCGGCCAGAGCTTCATCCCGATGGCGCTGAAGAAGATCGAGCAGGCGCGCCGCCTGATCGACGCCAGCGGGCGCGACATCCGGCTCGAGGTTGACGGCGGCATCAAGGTCGACAACATCCGCCGCGTCGCCGATGCTGGCGCCGACACCTTCGTCGCCGGCAGCGCGATCTTCGGCCACCCCGACTACCAGGCTGTCATCGATGCGATGCGGCGCGAACTGCAGGCGGCATGAAGTTGGGCGCCGTGACCCAACACGGTGCTTTGTTCGGGGAAACAATCGAAAACCCCGTGAATTCTTCTGGCCTGACAGTGGTATTTTTCGCCCTGGCGAATGACGCCAAGCCAGCACGGAAGCCTGTTCGAGGGAGCTTCCCGGCGAGCAAGCTGAAAACGTAACCTCTTGTCAGGAAAGCGATTTTCCGGGTTTTTCCTCGGGTTTTGCCCGCATTGACGGGTGGTATTACTGGTACTAAACTGGTACCTAATGGGTCGTTTTGTGCCATGTACTTGTTGCAGGCACGCTGCTTGCCTAAGCCGCGCAGGCCCTTTATCTGCACAGGAGTTCGCGTCCGATGAATTTTTCGCAGCGACAACGCGATCCCCGGCGTCACATCGTCGGGATCGGGTTTGTCATTTTGTTTCACGCGGCGATCGTGTATGCGTTGCTGACGGGGCTGGCCAAGAAGGTGGTCGACGTGGTTCGCGCGCCGATCGAGAC
>NZ_JBFUCB010000011.1:0-30701 GCF_056405435.1 Rhizobacter sp. P1_G5
GTGCTGCCCTTCTGACTCAGGCCTCTCTGGCTACCGGGGTGCAGACGCAAGATCAGAAGCAAACGTCTCGGCCTGCGAGCACAACCAACGACAGAAAGCGTGCGGCGCCGGCCGCGCATCGTTTTCGTGCATGAGGGCGAAATGCCAGTCGGGACCTTCCAGCACGAATTCGAATGGTGCGACGAGTTGCCCGCCTTCGATCAGCGGAGTGAAGAACTCCGGCGGCGCTAGTGCTACACCTTGACCAGCGCAAGCCGCTTCGGCGTTCAACTCATGACTCGGGTAGTCAACTTTGGCGAACATCAGTCGCTCCGGCACCGCCCCCAAAGTCTTCTCGAACCACCGTCGCCAATCCGGGTGCGGCAGCAGGACGAGGTGCGCCAAGTCCAGCGGCGTCGTGATCGTCAGTCCGCGCAGCAATGCCGGCGAGACGAGCGGGGTCAGCCTCACTGGGAACAACCGATGTGACTTCAGTCCAGGCCATGGCCCGCGACCAGTCCTGATGGCGAGGTCAAAGGCCGCTGGCTCGCGAAGCCCGGTGGAGACATCGAGCTCTACGGCGCCAACGGGTTGATTTGCCAGTCGAGGTGCGAGCCAGCGCGCGGCAAAGGACGGCGGCGCGGTCACACGCAGTACCAGCGCTTCGGCACGGAATGCCTCCAGTGCTGAAGCGATCTCAACCAGCGCGCGCCTGATGCCAGCAGCCAGTTTTTCCGCAGCCGGCGTCGGGATGACCCGCGGACCTTGCCGAACGAAAAGACGCTCGCCCAGTTCTTCCTCCAGCGCGCGAATGCGCAAGCTGATTGCTGCCGGAGTCAGATGCAGTCGATCCGCGGCCCGCGCGAAGCTCGCACAGGAAACGCAAATTTCCAGGATGCGGAGTGATTCCAGTGAAGGGCTCATGTTCAGCTCAGCTTGTGCTACCTCAGAGAAAAGCTCGTTTTGCGCATTCCCGCTGCCCCAGGAAGATCTTGCCCGGAAGGGGCGGATCTCGTCCCATGAATCGGAGCTTCGATATGTCCCTGCAGGTGCGCCCGCTGTTCAAACTGATCATTGAGGTCCATTCGCCGATCGATCTCGGACCGTGCCCCGCAGGAGGGCGCCAAATTTTTGCCGTATCCGGCGGAAGTTTTGCAGGCGAACGACTGCGGGGCGAAATCTCTCCCCTGATCGGATCCGACCTGTTGATTGCACGTCAGGACGGGACATTCCGGCAGGACGTCCGCATGCTGCTGCTGACGGACGATGGAGCCAAGATCCTCATGACCTATGGCGGCGTGCGCCGTGCAAGTGCCGATGTTGCGGTTCGCCTGGCGCGCGGTGAGCACGTTGATCCGTCTGAATACTACCTCCGCATCACCCCGGTTTTCGAGACCTCATCGCCGGCGCATGCCTGGCTGAATGGCGTCATCTCGGTCGGCGTTGGCGCTCGCGCCCCGGGCGCCGTCGAATACGAACTGTTTGAGATCCTCTGATGCCCAGGGCTGTGACCTTGAACCCCATCAGGATTCAGCGCGATCTTCTCGACGCTTGACACGCCACCAAACGGAGGAATATTCTCCGTTTATGGATCGGCGAACAGACTGGGCATGTGATGCGGGCTGACGCCCAAAAGAATCGACAACGGCTTGTTGAAGTCACGATCGAGCTGGTGTTGGAGGTGGGCGGCGAGCCGGTGCGAGACGCTGTCGCTGAACGCGCCGGGGTGGGCATCGCAACCCTGTACAGGCATTTCCCCGATCAGCAGTCCCTTCTCCATGCCGCCGTTCGTCACGTACTGGAAAAGACCATCGATGCTGGAGAAGCCCTCGTTGAATCGGTTCCCGACGGCGTCGAAACGCTGCGCCAGTACATGCACGTGGCGCTCGACAACGGGATCGGGGCGGTGAACATCATTCATCCACTGCTGGAAAAACGAGACTGGAACGATCTTCGCTCCCGCGCGGCGAAGCTCATGAAATCTCTCGTTGCGCGCGCCAGGCAGGGCGGTTCACTTCGCGCTGATCTCTCCGAGCGCGACATCGTGTTCGCGCTGACGCGCTTTGCACGGCCGCTGGCAATGGGATTGCCATCAAGCGAAGAGCGCTCGCTTGCTCACCGGCATCTCGATTTCTACATCGACGGACTGTGCGCTCCACAGCCGCGTGATGCCAACCCTCGACAGCAAGAGCGATGAAAGCACTCATCGATTTCGCAGCGGCGCTTTCCCTTCTTGCCGCTCTGCCCGCGTTCGCAACCGCAGGCGAGCAGCATCGGCTTGCGCATCAACCCAGTGCTGCGGTCCGAGACGCGGACCACCGCACCGATCTGCGCATCACGGTTTGGTACCCGGCCAAGGCCGACGCGCCAACGCACTCGATCGACGCCCCGCCTGACCAGCCCCTTTTCCAGGTCGGTGTGGTCGGGGTCGATCAGCCGACCGTTGCCGGATCCCTGCTGTGGTAGTCGGCAGCACCGGAGAGCGAAGGTGGAGTTGATGGTTTTTGGCGATTTCGCTGAGAGTACGTTCGAGACCAGCTCGACGCGTATTCACGCGCGTTGGGCAGGAGCGGGTCACCCCGTGCTGTTGCTTCACGGATTTCCACAATCACAGTTGATGTGGCGGACGCTTGCACCGATGCTGGCCCGCGACTACTTTGTGGTCTGCGCCGATCTGCGTGGCTACGGCTCGAGTGGCTGCCCGGCGTCGGACCCCAAGCATGAAGCCTATGCCAAGCGGGCGATGGCGCAGGACATGGTGGAGTTGATGGCCACTCTGGGTCACACGCGGTTCGCTGTGGCAGGGCATGACCGCGGTGGCCGTGTCGCGTATCGCCTGGCGCTCGACCACCCGCGGCAATGTGCGGCACTTGCGGTGCTGGACGTGGTGCCCACCGGCGAAGCGTGGGATCGCGCCGACGCTCTCCGGGATGCAGCGCGTGCACACGCCATCTGCGAGGAGTACCGCGCAGCTGCGTCGTTGGACAGGGAGCACGACGCAGCCGACAAAAAGGCGGGGCGTCAAATAGCTTGCCCCCTTCAAGTGTTGTGGAGCGGCCGCGGCGCGCTGGCCGAGTGGTATGTCGACGCGGGAGGACCGCTGGCCCTATGGCGCCGGCGGGCGACAGAGGTCAGCGGCCGCAGTATCGATGCAGGGCACTTCTTTCCCGAAGAGCGCCCGCAGGAAACGGCACGCGAGCTTCGCTTCATGCTGTCGTCAGCGCACTGGTGAACAAATCTCATTGACTCCGTACCGGTTGGTATGTATGGCCCATACCAACCGGTACGGACACGAACACGACACGCCATGGCAACCTCCTCGACACCCGCAGCGCCCTCAACCCCGACGTCCCGGGAGCGCCTGCTCGATGCCGCGATCCTGCTCATCCGCACCAAGGGCTACACGGCCTTGCGGGTGGAGGACGTTTGCGCCGAGACGGGGCTCACCAAGGGCAGTTTCTTCCACCACTTCGCCAGCAAGGAAGACCTGGCCATGGCCGCGGCGGAGCGTTTTGCGTCCCGGGCGGACTCGATGTTTTCGCGAGCCGCATACAGGTCGCATGCCGACCCGCTGGAGCGGCTGCTGGGCTACATCGACTTCCGGCAAGGCGCGATGCAGGGCGACCTGGCGGCCTTCACCTGCCTGTTCGGCATGCTGGCGCAGGAGACCTACAGCACGCATCCGCAGTTGAGCGAAAGCGCAGGCCGGCACATCGAACAGCACGCCGCGACGCTGGAAGGCGATATCGAGGCCGCACGTGCCGCGCACATCCCGGACGCCGACTGGAGCGCGCACAGCCTGGCCATGTTCACCCAGGCGGTGATCCAGGGCGCTTTCGTGCTGGCCAAGTCGCAGCACGACCCGGCCGTGGCTGCCGACTGCCTGGACCACTTGCGCCGCTACTTGCAGATGACGTTCGCTCAGCCGCCGCCAGGCCGGGCGAAGCGCTAGCCGCGCAAAACGGCCCAGGCGCCTTTCCCTCCCCCGACCTGCCTTCGTGGTGACTCGCAAGAGCCGCCAGGGAGGGTTGCACCCCATCAACCCGGAGACCCGCATGCACCGACGTCAGATGTTCTCGCTGCTCACCCTTCCTGCGCTGACCGCGCTCCCCTTCACGGCCAAGGCGGCCACTACTGCTTCCACTTCCCCCACCCCCACAGGAGTTTCCATGACCGACGCCAACCGTTCCGCCCACGCTCCCGTCAACGGCGTGAACCTGTACTACGAGATCCACGGCAGCGGCCGCCCGCTGGTGCTGCTGCACGGCGGCGTGTCGGCCAGCGAGGCGTTCGGGCCCAACCTGGCGGCGCTGGCCGCGCAGCGCCAGGTCATCGCTGTGCACCTGCAAGGCCACGGCCACACGCCGGACGTGGAGCGTCCGCTTCGCTTCGAGGACATGGCCGACGACGTGGCCGCGCTGGCCCGTCACCTCGGCCTGAAGAAGATCGACGTGATGGGCTATTCGCTGGGCGGCGGCGTGGCGCAGCAGGTGGCGGTCCGCCACCCCGGGCTGGTGGACCGGCTCGTGGTGGTGTCGCAAGTATTCAAGCGTGCCGGCTGGTACCCCGAGGTGATCGCCGCGTTCGACGCGATGGCGGCGCATGCGCCGATGATTGCGCAGAACATCGCCCAGTCACCCATGGCCAAGCTCTACCCGAACGTGAAGTGGGAGGCGTTGCTGCGCAAGATCGGCGAGCTTGAAAGCCACGATTACGACTGGACGGCCCAACTCGCCGCCGTGAAGGCGCGCACGCTGCTCGTGTTCGCCGACGCCGACGCGATGCGGCCCGAGCACATGGTGGAGTTCTACAAGCTGCTCGGCGGCGGGCGGCAGGACGCAGGCATGGACGGCTCGCAGCGGCCGGCGGGCCAGTGGGCCGTCATCCCCGACACGACGCACTACAACCTGCTGGCGACTGAGGCCGTGGCCAAGGCCGCGGTTGCCTTTCTGGATGGAAAGTGATGGCCAACCGGCCCCTCAACGGCAGATGAGAGCACAAGTCATGGCATCGACCGCAGCACCTACGGGCCCCTATGTATTGCGATTCGCGGACACCGATCGATCGCAGCTCAAGGCCGTCGGCGGCAAGGGGGCCAATCTTGGAGAACTGGCGCGAATCGAGGGCATTCACGTTCCGGACGGGTTCTGCGTCACGACCCAGGCCTTTCAGCGCATCCTTTCCGGAGTGCCGACTTGGCACGACCTGCTGGATCGCCTGTCAGGCCTGAAGGCTGATGATCGTGAAGAGATCAGGTCCGCCAGCGCCGACATCCGCCATGCCGTCGAGGTCGCCGCGATTCCCGGCGACCTCGTCGACGCGATCACCGCCGGGCTCCGGGTCCTTGGCGAGGACGCTGCGTATGCGGTCCGCTCCAGCGCGACGGCGGAGGACTTGCCGACCGCATCGTCTGCCGGTCAGCAGGACAGCTATCTGAATGTCGTCGGGCGTGCAAGCATCCTGCGGCACATCAGCCGATGCTGGGCATCGCTGTTCACCGAGCGTGCCGTCGCCTACCGGCTGCGCAATGGCCTCGACCATCGCCAGGTGCTGATGGCCGTGGTGGTCCAGCGGATGGTCGTCCCGCGCGTGGCGGGCGTCCTGTTCACCGCCGATCCGGTCACATCCAACCGCAAGGTGGCTGCCATCGACGCCAGCTTTGGGCTGGGTGAGGCGCTGGTGGGTGGACTGGTGATTCCGGACCACTACAAGGTGAGGGACGGGCAGATCGCCACGAGGACGACAGGCGACAAGAAGCTGGCCGTCCTGGCCTTGCCGGAGGGCGGCACGCGCCAGCACGCGGTCGCCGCCGCATTGCAGAGTCAACCGGCCCTCACCGACGCGCAGGCGCTGGAACTCGTGCAGCTCGGCCGTCGCATCGAAGCGCACTTCGGCTGGCCCCAGGACATCGAATGGTGTCTCCAGGACAACGGTTTCCATTTCGTTCAAAGCCGTTCCATCACGACGCTGTTTCCCGTCCCTGCCGCGACCGACCGCGAGAACCACGTCTACGTGTCGGTGGGCCATCAACAGATGATGACCGACCCGCTGCGGCCTCTTGGCATTTCGCTGTGGCAGCTGATGAATCCCCGCATGCAGGATGCGGGCGGGCGATTGTTCGTGGACATCAGCCAGGCGCTGGCATCGCCGAGCCAGCGGGCGAGCCAGCTGGCCATGCTCGAACGAGGCGACCCTCTCGTGCGCGATGCCATCGAGACCCTGCTTCAGCGCGGCGACTTCATCCCGAGGGTACGCGACCGGACCCCTCAACCCGCGCGACCGACAAGCAACGCGTCGGAAGAGGAAGTCGATGTGTCATGGGCCGCAGACATGATCGAGGCGTACCGCGTCTCCATCGCGGCGGCCGAGCGTGACATCCGCACGAAGGCCGGCAACGCGCTGCTGGACTTCATCTCGAGCGACATCCAGGAGCTCAGGAAATCGCAGTCGGCGCCGCAGAGCATCAAGCTCATCTTCGCGGGGGTCGAGGCGCAGTGGTGGCTCAACGACCAATTGAAGGCGTGGCTGGGGGAGAAGAACGCAGCCGACACGCTGACCTTGTCTGTACCCGGCAACGTGACGACCGAGATGGGGCTCGCGCTGATGGACGTCGCCGATGAGATTCGCCCGCATCGGCATCTCGTCGCCTTTCTGGAGCAGGCCGGCGACGACCGCTTCCTGGACGGATTGGACAAGTTGCCGGGTGGTCCTGAAGCAGGCCGGGCCATCCGGCGGTGGTTCGAGCTGTACGGCATGCGCTGCATCGGCGAGATCGATGTGGCCCGGCCGCGCTGGCGCGAGAGGCCGTCGCTGATGCTGCCGATGCTGCTGGTCAACATCAGGAACTTCGAGCCTGGCGCCGGGCGGCGCCGATTCGAAGAAGGCCTGCAGCGCGCGCGGCAAAAGGAGCTTGAGGTGCTCGACCGCCTGCGCGCGCTGCCCGATGGCGAGCACAAGGCCATGCAAGTCAAGAAGATGATCGACCGGGCTCGCGCGCTGGCCGGCTATCGCGAATACCCGAAGTACGCCTGGATGTGCCGCTGGTTCGTCTACAGGCAGGCGCTGCTCGAGGAGGCGCGGCGCCTTGTCGAGGCCGGCGTGATCGACGGTGTGGACGACATCTTCAGCCTGAGGTTCGAGGAACTCCAGGACACCGTCCGCATGCAGAAGGCCGATCGCGAGCTCATACGCGAGCGCAAGCAAGCCTTCGAATGGCATTCGGCACTGACCCCACCCCGTGTATTGACCTCGGAAGGCGAGGCGGTCGCCGGGGTTCACCGCCGTGACGACTTGCCCGCCGGTGCGCTGGTCGGCATGGGGGTGTCCGCGGGCAGCGTGGAAGGCCGGGCCCGGGTGGTCCTTGATGCGGCGCGGGCCGATTTGCAACCCGGTGACATCCTGGTCACGCCCTTCACGGACCCGAGCTGGACACCCTTGTTCGTCGCCATCGCCGGGTTGGTCACAGAAGTCGGCGGGCCGACGACGCATGGTGCGGTCATCGCGCGCGAGTACGGCTTGCCCGCCGTCGTCGGCGTGCAGGGCGCCACCCGGTTGATCCGCGACGGCCAATTGATTCGGGTCCATGGTGGCGACGGCTTCGTTGAGATCCTGCCGGAGCCCGCTCCAATGGCAACCGCCCCCTAGACCCGCATAGAGCAGTCGTCCGCTCTGCAAAGCCGGCGTCGGAAGCCTTGTGCGGACGGCGGCTCCAGGCTGTTCAGAGTCATTCGAAGCCGGTAGCCTGGGTGACCGCTCTGCACATCACATGACATTCGACGCGCAGCGGCGCGTACAGCTGCTGCAGCGTTGCGGCCTGACTTCCGACCGTCACGCGATGAGCGCCACTACACGGCCAAAAAATTGCCCAGCGCCGGACTTTCCAGGTCAGCGTCATCGCCAGTCTGGTTCAACTCTGCCGACTGAGCCTGTACAGCGCGACGTCCACTTTCTCGGCATCGAACCCCGCCTCGCAATAGCAGAGGTAGTAGGTCCAGAGTCGCTTGAACGCCTCGTCGAAACCCAGCGGCTCGATGGCCGACCAGCGGGCCAGGAAGCGCCGCCGCCACTCGGCCAGGGTTCGCGCATAGCCGGTGCCGAAAGTCTGCACCTCCTCCACGACGAAGCCGGCGCGCTCGGCCTGCTCGCGCAGCACGCGCGGGCAGGGCAGCATGCCGCCAGGGAAGATGCAGTGCTGGATGAAGTCCGCCCCTTGGCGGTAGGACTCGAAGTGCGCATCGGCCATGGTGATGGCCTGCAGCACGGCCACGCCACCGGGCTTGAGCCGCTCTCGCAAGATGTCGAAGTAGGTGGGCCAGTAGGCCTCCCCCACGGCCTCGATCATCTCGATGGAGACGATGCGATCGAAGCGGCCCGTCACGTCGCGGTAGTCCTGCAGGCGCAGCTCCACGCGCTCGGCCACGCCCCAGGCGGCGGCGCGTTCGCGGGCGAAAGCCAGCTGTTCGGTGGACAGCGTCACGCCGGTCACACGGGCGCCGCTGTCGCGTGCCAGCGTGGCTGCCAGCGTGCCCCAGCCGCAGCCGATCTCCAGCACCTCGGCCTGGGCCGGCACGTCGAGCATCTGCACGATGCGCTGCAGTCGCCGCGCCTGCGCGGCCTCCAGCGTGTCGGCCGGCGCTGCATCGTCGTAGAGCGCGCTCGAATACAGCATGCTCTCATCCAGCCACTGGCCATAGAAGGCATTGCCCAGGTCGTAGTGGCAGGCGATGTTGTGGCGGCTGCCGCGGCGTGTGTTGGCGCGCGCCAGATGGGCCAGGCGCGCCAGCCAGCGGCCGGGGCCGCGGCCTTGCAGCACAGAGCCCCATGCGGCCTCGTTGGCCACGCCGAAGGCCATCAGCGCGAGCAGGTCGGGGCTGTCCCAGTCGCCGTCGCGGTAGGCAAGCGCCAAGCCCAGGTCGCCCTGCAGTGCCAGGCGCCACAGCGGCCGCCAGCGCTGCAGCTGCAGGCTGGCCTGCGGGCCGGGTTCGGTGCCGTGCGCCTCCAGGCGCCGTCCGTTGGGCAGGGTCAGGGTCAGATGGCCGAAGCGCGTGCGGCGCAGCAGGCGGTCCAGCAGCGGCAGTGGTGAACCCGCCGACGCCGGGGCTGCGGCAGTCCGCGCTGCGGATGGGGTGGGCGTCATAGTGTGCGTTCGTCTGTTGAAACGATGGTGAGCTCGCATGCCGGTGCTTCGGGTCGCGGCTGCAACGGGACGCGCTTGAGCCAGAGCCGCAGCGCCTCCCAGTGGATGGCAGCCACGACCTTGAGCGTCAGCAGCGGATGGGTGAGGAAGACGCGCAGCAGTGCCGCGTCGCCGAGCTCGCGCCGCGTGCCGTCGAGGCGCGCGTTGAGCACGGCGCCGTCTTCGTCGTCGTGCACACTCACGCCGACCGACACGGCCTCGCCCGGCGGCGCCACGCGGAAGCGGTAGCGCAGCGCCATGGCGTTGAAGGGCGAGACGTAGAGCTGCTTGCCGCAGCCCTGGTCGATCACGGCAGCGCCGGCTTGTGCGGCGCTCACCGGGATCAGATAACTGTGGCGCTGGCCGAAGGTGTTGTTGACCTCGTAGATCAGCGCCATCAGCGCGCCATCGGCCGGCGCATGGCAGAACCACACGCTCAGCGGGTTGAACCCGTGGCCCAGCAGGCGCGGCAGCGTCAGCAGCCGGATGGCGCCGCCCGTCGGCAGACCGGCCGCACGCAGCTGTGCCTCGATCTGCGTGCGCAGGTCGGTGTCGGACCCGTCGCCGTAGTCGCGGCGGTGCAGGCTGAAGAGGTTGAAGCGGTCGACCGAGAAGCAGCGCAGGCGCTGGTCCAGCACGGGCAGTTCGTCGAGGTCCAGGAGCAGGTTGTAGATCCGGTAGGCCAGGCGATGGCGGCGCGGGCGCAGCCGCTGGTGCATCACGCCGCCGACGTAGAGCGCCGAGGCGGTCATGCTCATGCCGGCACCGCCGCCGGCAGATGAATGCGGCCGGACTCCCGGGGCACGCGCCAGGGCCGGCGCACGCCGCCCAGGGCCTCGGCCACGGCCAAGCCGGCCTGCAGCCCGTCTTCGTGGAAGCCCGCGCCAAAGTAGGCGCCGCAGAACCAGCTGTGCTGGACGCCCTGCAGGCTCCAGAGCTCGCGCTGCGCGACCATGGCCTGGGCATCGAAGAGCGGATGCTCGTAGATTTCGGAGCGGATCAGCAGCTCGGGCCGCGGCGGCAGAGGCGGATTCAACGTCATGAACAGCGCACTGTCCGCGTCCTGCGGTAAGTGCGGCTGCAGGCGGTTCATCCAGTAGCTGACGGTCGGCGGCTTGCCGCTGCCGCGCTGGGCTAGGTAGTTCCAGCTGGACCACACGGCCCGCCGCCGCGGCATCAGCGCCGGGTCGCGGTGCAGCACGGCCAGGTTGCGGGTGTAGGCAAAGCTGCCGAGCAGGCGCTGCTCGTCGGACGACGGGTTCTCGAGCAGGGCCAGCGAGATGTCGGCATGCGTGGCCAGCACGACTTGGTCGAAGCGCTCGGGCCACCAGCCGTGGCGGGTGCGCAGCCGCACGCCTTCTGCATCGCGGCGCACTTCCAGCACCGGATGGTCCAGCAGCATGCGCCGCTCGAAGCGGTGGCACAGGCGATTCACGTACTCGCGGCTGCCGCCGGTCACGGTGCGCCAGGCCGGCCGGTCGCTGACCTGCAGCAGGCCGTGGTTCTCGCAGAAGCGCACGAATGCCGCCACGGGATAGCGGCCGACCTGAGCGGCCGGTGCGGACCAGATCGCCGCGGCCATGGGGTAGAGGTGGTCCTCGCGGAAGGCGCGGCCGTAGCCGTGGGCGTCGAGGTACTCGTCCAGCGCCTGGTCGCCGGCGGCCTGGGCGCCGCGTGGCGCCTCGCGGTAGAAGCGCAGCAGCTCGCGCAGCATCTTCCAGAAGCGCGGGCGCAACAGGTTGCGCTTCTGGGCGAACAGGCCGCGCAGGTCGGTGCCGGCGTATTCGAGCTCGCCGCCGTCCAAGCTCACGCCGAAGGACATGTCGGTCGCTGCCGTTAGCACGCCGAGATGGCTGAACAGGGCCGTGAGGTTGGGGTAGGCCGGCTCGTTGTAGACGATGAAGCCGGTGTCCACCGGCACGGTGCCGGTGATCGAGTCGGGCGCGTCCACCGTATGGCTGTGGCCGCCGGGCCGGGCTTCGCTCTCGAAGACGCTGACCTCATGCCGCTCGGACAGCAGCCAGGCGCAGGACAGCCCTGCGATGCCGGCGCCCACCACCGCGATGCGCCGGCGTGCCGCGTCGGGCGGCAGGGCGCCGGGGGCGTGGGCCAGGGTGGCAGTGGGATGCATGAGATCTCCTGAGGGGTTGGAACTCCTACGCAAGCCAGGCCGCTTTGGATTGCTCTACAAACTGCGATGATCCGAAGGAGGCCGGGTTGCGTAGGACGGAGCGGAACCCGTAGACCCATGGCCGCTTTCTTGCCTGACCCCTCATCCCGCCCAGCTGCCGCCGCCCGACGCGGCGGCCGCGGCCCTGGAGCGCCTGTCTTGACCGTCGTGCCCTTCAATCGCGAACGCGCTGCGCGCCCTGATGACGGCTGGGGCGCGTGCATCTGCGCCGTGGCCGATCGGCAGGACCGCGAAGCGTTCGGGCGGCTGTTCGGCCACTTCGCCCCGCGCATCAAGCGCCATCTCATGCAGTGCGGCAGCCCCGAGGTTCAGGCCGAGGAGCTGGCGCAGGAGGCGCTCGTCGCCGTCTGGCGCAAGGCGGCAATGTTCGATCCCGCGCAGGCCGCGGCCTCGACCTGGATCTTCACCATCGCCCGCAACCTGCGCGTGGACCTTTTGCGCCGCCGCCAGGGCCTGGAGTCGGGCGGCGAGGACTTTGATTTCGACACCCTGGACAGCGGTGAACCGGCCGCCGAGGAGCGCCTGCACGCCGCACGCCAGAGCGAGCGGCTGCACGGTGCCCTGGCGCAATTGCCGCCCGAGCAGCAGCAGGTGCTGCGCCTGTCCTATTTCGACGATGAACCGCATGCGCGCATCGCCACAGAGCTGGGCATCCCGCTCGGCACGGTGAAATCGCGCGTGCGCCTGGCGGTTGCGCAACTGCGCCGCCTGCTCGACCGCTGAAGCCACCGACGATGGACATCCGACACCACCCCGAAGACGACCTGCTGCTGGCGCTGTCTGCCGGCAGCCTGGAGACGGGCACGCGTCTGGTCCTGTGCAGCCACCTGGAGCTGTGCGCGCATTGCCGCGAGCGGCTGCAGACGCTGAACGCCCTCGGCGGCGTGCTGCTCGACGAGCTGGAACCCGCGCCGCTGGCCGATGATGCGCTGGCCCGCACGCTGGCTCGCATCGATGCGCTGGAGGCCGCGCCGCGCCGGCCGATCGTGGTCAGCGCCCCGCCGCCCCTGCCTCAAGGCGCGAGCTGGCCGCGTGCGCTGGCCCATTGCAGCGCCACGCCCTGGCGCTGGATGGGCCCCGGCATGCGCTGGAGCCGCGTCAGCGTGCCTGACGCTCCCGAGGCCAATGTCTTCCTGCTGCGCGTCGCCGCGGGCAAGTACCTGCCGCAGCACACGCACAGGGGCCTGGAGCTGACGCAGATCCTCTACGGCCGCTTCCATGACGGCCGTGCGCTGTTCGGCCCCGGAGATTTCGACGCGGCCGATGGCGAGATCCACCACCAGCCGGCGGTTCAGGACGGCAGCGAGTGCATCTGCCTGGCCTCGCTCGATGGCCGGCTGCGCTTCGACAGCGTCATTGCGCGGCTGTTCGGCTCCCTGGTCGGCATGTGAGGCGCGCGGCGACCCAGGCCGCGGCGCCGCTCACGAAGCTGCCCCAGGCCAGGTCGATGGCGGTCAGCGTCCAGGGCCAGTGGCGGAGCGTGGCCTGATTGGTGAGGTCGTAGGCGGCATAGGCGACCAGGCCCAGCAGGGCGCCGCGCCGCAAGGCCACGAGCGTTTCGCGCTGCTCCAGCGCGGGCACGATCGCGAACACCAGCAGGCCGACGAGATAAAGCGGATAGAAGATTGCCACCGCCACCCAGTCGACCTGGTCCGCCATCAGCGGTCCGATCGCGGCGCGATAGACGCGCGTGCCGGCCAGCGTGAGCCAGCAGCCGTCGAGCAGCAGGAAGCACAGCATCGCGGCCAGATAGGCCAGCAGCAGGCGGCGGGGCGAAAGCTTCGTCATGGCGGGGGCCTTTCGTCGGCAGTCAGGCGATAGCCAAGTCGTCGGCCGCCCTTGGCCTCAGCGTCCAGGGCGATCCAGCGGCCGGTCTCGGCGGCATACCAGACGGTGATGCGCTGCTTGTCGGCCACCAGCCGCCAGCCCTGCGCGGCCACGGACCGTCCGCGCACGTCGATCTGCGCATCGGGCAGGGCCTCGAAGCGCACCGCGCTGCTKCGGCCGGTCCGCGGATCGACGAGCCGGTGCTGCTGCACCAGCCTCGGGTTCCAGTAGGCAAAGCCCATCTGGCACTCGCCATCGAAGCGCCGGTCCACCTGCTCGCGCTTGCCGTCGTCGTCGGTGTCGGAGCGCAGTTCGCGCAGGCAGTCGTCCTGCCAGCTTTCCCGCGCTTCGTGTCGGTAGCGGTAGACGGGAATGCCCAACCACTTGACGACGAATTGCGCGCTACTGAACACACTGCGCTCCGCGCCCGCGCCCGCGCCTCTGACGGTGAAGCGGTGTGTGCCGATGGGTTGGCCGTCGAGCGTGGCGGTGAAGTTCCATTCGCCGACGTCCTGCGCACACGCGGCTTGCGCTGCGATGCTGAGCAGCAGGGTGGCGGTCTGCCTCATTGCTGCGGTCCGCGCCGCGGCGGCCAGGGGATGAAGGCGCTGGTGCGCGCGACGTAGTCGCGGTAGGCGGGGCGGCGCTGGGCGATGTCCTGCTCCAACAGGGCCACGCCCGAGACCTTGAGCAGCAGCGCCGTCATCACGAGCGGCGAGACAAGGGCCCATGCGGCGCCGACGCCGCCGGCGCCCAGCGCCATCACCGCGAGGCCCCACCACACGCAGCATTCGCCAAAGTAGTTCGGGTGGCGCGACCAGGCCCAGAGGCCCTGGTCCATCACGGCGCCCTCCTGGCGCGGGCCTCGCAGGAAGCGGGCGAGCTGGGCATCGGCCACGGTTTCGATCAGCAGGCCGCCAGCCGCCACCGCCATGCCGATGAAGTCCAGCGAATTCAGCGGAGCCGGCTGCGCGAGCGCGGCCAGCAGTGGCAGGCCGACCATCCATGCGATCACCGCCTGCAGGCCGAACACGAGGTAGAGGCTCTTGAGCCCGAAGTTTGGCTGGTTGCGTTCGCGGATGGCGCGGTAGCGGCGGTCCTCGCCGTGGCTGCTGTTGCGGCGCGTGACGTAGACGGCCAGACGCAGCGCCCAGGCGCCGAGCAGGGCGAGCATCAGCACGCCGCGCGCATCGGGCGGAAAGGCCGCGGCATAGGCCACGGCCGGCCCGGCGACCATCAGCGACCAGATGCGATCGGCCAGGCTTGCGTCGCGCAGCGGCAGGCTCACCAGCCAGGTGGGCAGGGCCACGGCGAGCGAGACCAGCAGTCCAAGAGAGGCGAGGTGCAGCATCGTCAGCGCTTCGCGAACAGGTAGTGGCTGACCCACCATTGCCCGCCGTTGTCGTAGGCGAACAGCTCCTCCACCGACAGGAAGAAGAGCCGCCAGCGCTGCCACCACATCACGGCGTCGCCCGGGCCGTAGACGGTGTTGAATAGCGGCATCAGCGTCTCGCGCTGCGCGTCCATGCGCGCGAGCCAGGCGGCCGAGGTGCGGGCGTAGTGGTGGCCGTCCCAACGCCAGCGCTGCAGCAGGCGCAGGTCGTCCTGGCAGCGCAGGGCGAGGTCGTCGCTGGGCATCATGCCGCCGGAGAAGAAGTGGCGGCTCATCCAGTCGCTGGCATCGCGCTCCTCGAAGGCATAGGGCGCCTCGCGATGGGCGAACACATGCATGAAGAAGCGGCCCTGCGGCCGCAGCCAGTGCGCCACGTGGGCGAAGGCCTGCGGCCAGTTGCGCAGGTGCTCGAACATCTCGATGGAGACCACGCGGTCGAAGCGTTCGGCCGTATCGAAGACGTTGAAGTCCTCCGTCAGAATCTCCAGGTTGCTCAGTCGGCGCGCGAGCGCCTCGGACTCGATGTGCTGGCGCTGCGAATGTGAATTCGACAGCGCGGTGATACGTGCGCCCGGGTAGTGTTCGGCCATCCACAGACTCAGCGAGCCCCAGCCGCAACCCAGCTCCAGAATGCGCTGGCCGTCGGCCAGGCCGGCGCGCTCGCAGCTCTCGCGCAGCGCTGCTGCTTCGGCGGCGTCAAGCGTTTGCACACCCTCGGGCCACCAGCAGCAGCTGTACTTGCGATGCCGGCCCAGCACGGCGCCGAAGAACTCGGCAGGTACTTCATAGTGCTGCACATTGGCCTTCTGGGGCAGTGGGGCCAGCGGCGCCTCAAGCAGGGTTGCCATGAAGGCTTCTGTAAGCTGCGCGCCGGCTTCAGCATTGCCACTGTGCAGCTCCGCCAGGCGCTGGCGCAGCAGCCACCTGATGCCCAGGCGCACCGCGCCGTCAGTCACCAGGCCCTGCTCGACCCAATGGATGGCGCGGGCTGTGTTGTCCATGTTGCGCATGAAGTTCCTTGCCTGATAGACGACATTCGGAGGCTTGTACGCAAGCCGGCACTGCTTGGATCAGCTCAGCGAGCATTCGGCATCGGGGTCGCGCTGGAGAATGGCTCTGCTGAAGGCGAGTGATCCGAGACAGCCCCGATGAGCGTAGGAGATCAAGTTGAACTTCTGAGCATTCCGAAATGAAAGCTGTCACCCAGATGCGGCGCCTTTCGTGCCTGTTGGTGATCTCGGGGCTGTGTTGCATCGCATCGGCTGCCCGCGCCGCGGAAAACGCCCCGTTGCCCACGGTGCACTCAGTCGATCTCGCCCGCTATGTTGGTAGCTGGTACGAGATTGCCTTGCTGCCCAATCGGTTCGAGCGCCAATGCGTGTCCGACACGCAAGCGCATTACACCGCCCAGGATGGAGGCATCCGGGTGCTCAATCGCTGCCGCAAGGCCGATGGCCGTGTTGACTCCGCAGAAGGGCGCGCGAAGATCGTGGCCGCCAGCGGCAATGCCAAGCTCAGGGTCACCTTCTTCTGGCCGTTCTACGGCGACTACTGGATCCTTGCGCTCGATGACGACTACAGCGAGGTGCTGGTGGGCACGCCAGACCGGCGCTATGGCTGGATCTTGGCGCGCCGCCCGGACCTGCCGGAGGCCCGCGCGCAGGCGCTGCTGGTGCGGGCAAGAGCCCTGGGCTTCGACGTTGCCGCCTTCAGGCGGGTACCCCAAATCCAGCCCCTGGATGGTGCTTCATGAGAAGCGATTGAACACACCGCGCCCATGCCTATGTCCGCTCGAAAGACCCTGTCGATGGTCGTTTCCCTGTTGGCCTTCCAGAGTGCCTGGTTGGCCTGCGTGATCGGCGCAGCGCGCGGCACGCCCAGGTTCGGACTCGCGCTGGTGGCGCTCGTCTGGGGTGTGCAGTTTGTGCTCAGTCCCGCCCGCTGCCAGGTCCTCGTTCTCACCAGCGCCGCCATCGTGCTTGGCCTGCTGTGGGATACGGCCATGGTTAGAAGTGGCGTTGTTGTGTACGCATCGCCCGGCCCACTTCCCGAGTGGGCGCCCGGCTGGATTCTGGCGTTGTGGATCCTCTTGGCAACGCTCCTGCAAGAACCGCTGCACTGGCTGCACGGCCGATGGCTGTTGGCCGCGTTGCTCGGCGGCCTGGGTGGACCGCTCTCATACTGGAGTGCAGTCCGGCTGGGCGCGGGAGACTTCCACGACCTACCACTAGCTCTCGTAGTGCTGGGGATGGGCTGGGCCATCATGACACCGGGGTTGACCGAATTTGCACGCTGGCTAGCCGCCCGCCCGCTCCATTGCCATCTACGCTCAAGTGATTGAGCGCCTTCCTATCGGCGTTGTTCGTTGGTTCCCAAGGCAGCTGCCGTCGATCTGTCGACGCGGCCGATCCAGCGGTCTGCTGCGGGCTGGCCGCCGACTTGCTACGCCTTAGGCCGAGCAGATTGCCGCCCGAGAGTTGTTGGGGGCAATCGTGACGACTTGTGCATTGCCAAGCGACCGGACTCCCTTGCTATTTCGGGCGCCACAACCACTCTTGAAATGTATTGGCTTGCTCCTAGCTAGGGTCCAACCGGCTGGATGTCCCGGCCGGTGAACACCACTGAACGGAGATCAAGCCATGTTTTATTCATTGCTGACCCATCCGAACAGCCTGTTCGGACAAGTCGATCGTCTGCAACGCGAGCTCGACGACATCTTCGGCGGCTCGGGGCTGCCCAGCAGCATCCGCTCGGTCGCGAGCGGCACCATGCCGCAGATCAACGTGGGGCGCACACCCCAGAGCGTGGAGATCTACGCCTTCGCGCCCGGCCTGGACGCCAGCAAGATCGAGGTCACCCTGGATCGTGGCGTGCTGCGTCTGTCCGGAGAGCGCGTGCAGCCGGCCGCTGACAGCGAGCGCCGGCGCTTTTATGCACGGGAGCGCACCTCCGGGCGCTTCGACCGCAGCGTCACGCTGCCCGATGACGTCGATCCCGACCAGGTCAAGGCCAGCTACCGCGACGGGGTGCTGCAGGTCAGCATCGCGCGCCGGGACGCCGCGCAACCCAAGCGCATCGCCATCCAGTAACGCCTTCATCGAGGAGAAACACCATGAGCAAGGAGATCACCCAGAGCGACAAGCAACAGACGGCACTGGACAGCACCGCCAATGAACGCGCGGTCACACCGGCTGTCGACGTCTTCGAGGACGAGACTGGCATCACGCTGCTGGCCGACATGCCCGGCGTCCCCCGCGACCAGCTCGAGCTGCATGTGGAGGGCGACACCCTCCTCATCGAGGGGCGGGTGCAGCCCCAAACGCCGGACGGCTTGGAGGCCATCTACGCCGAGCTGCGCGTGCCGCGCTGGCGCCGCAGCTTCACGCTTAGCCGAGAGCTCGACACGTCCAAGATCGACGCGAACTTGAAGGACGGTGTGCTGACGCTGCGTATTCCTAAGCAGGCGCATGCGCAGCCCCGACGCATCGCCGTCAACGCGGGCTGATCGGGGAGCCGAAACCATGCCAACCTCGTAGAGCAGTTGAAGCGTGGCGCCCGCCCGGCCTGGGAATCGCTGACGGAGGGCGGGCTGTAAAGGCACTCATCGCGGGTGCCTCCAACTGGGCTCAGATGGGCTTCCGGCTGGTACTCGACTAGCGGCAACGGTTCGCTTTGCTCGTGCACGCCGGGATGCTCCAGCACCGCATCCAGGAAAACCGGTCGACTGCACCCCCTCAGACCATTCGACGGGAACCGGGCCCGGCGAAAGTGCATCTGCGCCAGGGGCATGTCGGTGAGTGACCGGTAGAYGGACGACAGCGTGCATTCAGCCCCCGTCGATGAAGGACTGGAGACGCTGCGAAGCTGCCGGTGGCGACATCGCATCGGCCCGGTGCGATGCGCATGCGTAGCGGTCTGGCCTTCTCAGGGATGTCCGACGGACTTTATGTGTTGGAGCCAGGACGTTCGACTCACGCCGGGTCAGGCCTGCCGCTGGTGGGAACGCACAACCGGGCCACCGCGAGGCGCTCTCCCACCGTCAGCGTGAATGTCCAGCCAAACCGCTCGCAGATCCGATGCGCGATCTGGGTCCCAATCCCGAAGCCTGCCGTCGATGGCGTGTCAGGAAGCCCGTTCCGCACCTCGATGCTGCACTCGTCGACGACCACTTCGATGCGATCCGGGCCACCGTGGAAGACGGCGTTCTTCAGCATGTTGGCCACGAGCACGTGGACCGTCGTCGCAGGGGCCGAAAGCAACAGGGGATGCCGCTCCACGACCGAGAACGCATGGCTCGGGCTCTCGCCCATGAGATGGCGGATCAAGGATCTCACCCACGCTTCATCGATCGACAGCGCGTCCGACACCGGCCGGACCGTGTCGCCGGACAGTTGCAGGAACGTGTCAACCAGTGCGTGCATGTCACGCAGCCCCCGGTGGGCACGCTCGATCGCCGGCCCCTGCTCCGGCCTGCCGTGCGCCTCGATGCGCTCAAGAGCCGCCTGCACGACCGCCGCCGGCGTACGCAGCTCATGGCTCGCGAAGCGGGTGAAACTGCGCTCCCGATCCAGGGCGTCCGCAGTTCTCTGCAGTGCGCTGTTGATCTGGACGACGAGGGCCTCGATCTCGACGGGGGAATTGGCTGGCAGTGCAACCTTCTCGAGGCTTCGGGGATCGCGCGCCGAGACCAGGCGCCCCACCTCGAGCATCGGCGCGGTGACCCGTCCGGTGATCCTCTTGCACAGCCACAGCACCAGAAGGCCGAACGGAACGATGCCTATCAGGTACCAGACGAAGACCTGAGACTCGATGGTCTCGTCCGGTTTGACCTCGGCGTGGGACTCGACAACGTAGAAGGCGCGGCCGGTCGCATGGGGCTGCGCGAGGACGTAGTAGTCCAGGGGCTCGCTACCGAGCTCGAAGATGCCGCGCTTGTCCGGCGACAACATCCGCTGCAGCTCGGGTGGGAGCAGCTCATAGCGGGGATAGATGACGGTGACGGGATCGATCCCGAGCGGCGCCTCCAGCTTCGCCTGCTTGCCCCAGTGGTCGCCGATGTGCTGCAGGCGGCGCTCGGTCTGGAAGTCCGAGCCCAGGTGCAGCGCCCCCTTCACGAGAAACGCGTTCACCATGAACGTCAGCACGAGGATCAACAGCAGCAGATGCCACATCCTCGCGAACAGCGTCTGTGACCGCTCGAAGGTGGAGACGAAGCTTGCCATCAGGGCTCCAGGCAATAGCCTTGCTTGCCTCGCGTCTGGATGACCGCGCTGCCTCCAGCGTTGTGGATCAGCCGGCGAAGCTGGTAGAGATGCGTGCGCAATGCGTCGCTTGCAGGCCGGTCATCATCGCCCCACAAGGCGCTCTCGAGCTCATCGCGCGAGACGACGCGTGGCGCGTGTCGCATCAGGGTGTGAAGAAGACGTCCCTGGAGCGGCGTCAGCGTGCAGGTCTCGCCCGACGAGATCAGCAGCTTCCATTGCCTGGTGTCCAAGGTGAGGCCGGCGCCCTGGACGACGCCGACACTGTTCGGGACGGTCAGGAACCTTCGAATCGCGGCCCGGACGCGGGCGACCAGCACCCTGGACTCGAAGGGTTTGACGATGTAGTCGTCGGCTCCCCTGTCGAGCCCCTCGACAACCTGGTCCGGCGAGCCTTGGGCGGTGAGCATCAGGATGGGTGAACGAAAACCATCGCTGCGCAGTCGCGTGCAGACGTCGAATCCGCTGATGCGCGGGAGACCTACATCCAGCAGCACCGCATCGAACGGAGGTGACGTGCTCTCCACCAGTCGCAGCGCCTGCGCACCATCGCTTGCGTAGTCCGGATCGAACCCGGACTCTTCCAGCGTCTCCAGGATCGAGGCGGCCAGGTCTCGGTTGTCTTCGACGAGCAGAACACGTTCGCGATGCATCACGGGACTCATGCCTTCCATTCTGGCCCTTGCCAGTTGATTCACTCAAGCTGCCTGCRAAAGGGGGCTCGGGACGCTCGGCGAACTTCACGATTGCTTCACGCATCGGGTGCCCCACTGCACTCACCGATCGGCCACGACACGCCTGTCGTTCGTGTCATGCACCGCGACAGGTCGCTGGCCGGTTCAACCCACCACTGGAGTTCCATGATGTCCCGCATTCGTCCCGTCGTCAGAGCCGGCGTCCTCGCCCTGGGCCTGCTCACGCTGTTCTCCGCCCAGGCCGACGAGGAGCGGCAAGGCTCGCAATGGGGCCTCGGCCTCGTGACCCTGTACGACCGCAAGCCTTATCGAAGCTTCGACAACAAGGCGAAGGTACTGCCCTTCGTCTTCTACGAGAGCCGCTGGGTCAGCCTGATCGGACCGACCCTCGACCTGAAGCTGGTGTCGACCGACTCGCTGTCGTTCAGCGCGCGGCTGCACTACGCCGGCGACGGGTACGAAGCCGATGACTCCCCCTACCTGGCCGGCATGGCCGAGCGCAAGGAGAGCTTCTGGGTCGGCGGCGCGAGCAGCCTGAACACCGAGCTTGCAACCCTGTCGGTCGAACTGCTGGGAGACGCCTCCCGCAAGAGCAAGGGGAAACGCGCCAGCCTGAGCATCGAACGCGAGTTCAAGGCCGGAGACTTCGACTTCACGCCGCGCCTCGCCGTCCATCGCTTCGACGGCAAGTACGTCAACTACTACTACGGCGTGCGCGCGGATGAATCCACCTCGACGCGTGGGGTTTACCTGGGCAAGTCCGCGACGAACGTTGAAGCTGGCGTGCGGATCGGCTATTCGCTCGCACCGCATCACAAGCTGTCGCTCGACCTGAGCACGACCCGCCTGGGCGCCAGCATCGAGGACAGCCCCTTGGTGGAGCGTTCCAGGCAAGACGGCGTCCGATTCGGCTACATGTATCTCTTCTGAGCGATGCAGGCCGCAAGCCCTTCAGGTCGCCTGTCGAAGGCGATGGTTCTGCTCATCGCCGCTTTGCTGACGCTGCGCCTGTTCGCCATGGCCTGGCTGCCGTTGATGGAGACCACCGAGGCGCGCTATGCCGAGATCGGCCGCAAGATGCTCGAACTCGGCGACTGGATCACGCCTTGGCACGACTACGGCGTGCCGTTCTGGGCCAAGCCGCCATTGTCGTTCTGGCTCACCGCGGCCAGCATGAAGGTGTTCGGCGTCAACGAGTTCGCGGCCCGGCTGCCCCACTTCCTCTGCATGCTGTTCGTTGCCGCAGCATGCGGCCGCCTGGCGGCGTCACGCCGCGACACCCCACCGCTGGCCACCCTCGGCCTGCTGTGCGGCGCGTCCCTGTCCCTGGTATCGGCCGGCGCCGTGATGACCGACGAAACCCTCGTGGTCGGCACCACGCTCGCGCTGTGCGGCCTGTGGCAGGCCTTGCACGGGCCGCGGTATCGCGACGGCGCCATCCTGCTGTTTGCCGGCCTGGCGATCGGACTGCTGGCCAAGGGCCCGCTGGTACTCGTGCTGGCAGGCTTTCCGACGGCCGCCTGGGCGGTGTGGACAGGGCAGGGGCGCCGCCTGCTGAGGGACGTCCCGTGGATTCCGGGGCTGGCAGCGACGACCGCGGCCGCCGCCTGGTGGTACATCGCGGCAGAACTGAAGACGCCCGGCTTCATCGACTACTACATCGTCGGTGAACATTGGCACCGCTTCCTCACGCCGGGATGGTCCGGCGACCGCTATGGCTTTGCCCATGCCTTTCCCCCGGGAACGATCTGGCTCTTCGCCCTGGTTGCGACGCTGCCCTGGCCGCTGCTGCTGCTGGCCGCTGCATCCACGCCTCGTGTGGCACGGACCGAGCCTGCCAGCCCCGATGTCGACACGCGCTCATGGCAAGCCTACCTCGCGTGCTGGTCACTGGCGCCGCTCGTGTTCTTCACGGCGGCGCGCAACGTCATCCTGCCGTATGCGCTGCCGGCCCTCCCGGCGATGGCGTTGCTGGCCAGCCATTGGCTGTGGCGTCGCGTCGGCCCGGAACGCAAGCACGCCTGGATTGCCGGGGGGCTGGCACTGTCGACCGCCGGTGTGCTGGGACTCCTCATCCACGCCGAGCGTGCGGGCACGTTTGGCAGCAGCTCCGCCAAGGCCGTTGTCAGCGCCTGGGAAGCGCAGCGTCACCAGGATGCCGAGCCGCTGGTGTTCGTGACCGAACGGCTCCACTCGGCTTCGTTCTACAGCGCAGGCCGGGCGGAGTTCGCCACCTCCCCGGCTGAGGCGCTGAAGCGCCTGGCACCGAACGGCGGTTTTGTCGCGCTGCGCGGTGACGACACCAACGTCCTTGCAAGGTTCGACTGCGTCACGCAGCGGACCGACGTCGGCGGCTTCGTCCTGCTTCGCGTGCGCGAGAGCATCTCGGCATCTTGTTCAGCGAACGAATGCGCGCCCGCGATCGTCGCGACTGAACAGCACCAGCATCAGTGCCAACCATGAAGCTTGTTCTGGCCGCACTGGTCCTGTCCGCGACTGTCGTCGGTGTGATCTGGGCCTCGAAAGATCCTGCGCCGGAAATGCAGGCCGCGAAGGCGGCGCCTCGGCCGACCCTGACGGTGACCGTCACCTTGCCTCGAGYGGACAGGCTGCCCGTCCGTCTCGCCGCGACGGGCAACGTGGTCGCATGGCAAGAGGCGATTGTCGGCGCCGAGGCCAACGGCTTGCGCCTGTCAGGCGTTTTCGCGAATGTCGGGGACCCGGTGCGGCGCGGGGCCTTGTTGGCCACCTTCACGCCCGAGACCGTTGCCGCAGAACTGGAACAGAGCCGCGCCGCCGTGGCGGAGGCGACCGCCACGTTTGCAGACGCGTCCGCAACCGCGCAACGAGCGCGGACGCTCGAAGCGACCGGGGCGCTTTCTGCACAACAGGTCCAGCAACGTCTCACGGCCGAGCGGATCTCCAAGGCGAAGATGGACGCCGCGCAGGCTGCCTCCCGGCTGCAGGAGATTCGCCTTGCGCAGACCCGTGTCCACGCCCCTGACGATGGCGTCATCTCGATGCGAAGCGCCACCGTGGGCGCCGTGATGCCTGCCGGCCAGGAGATGTTCAGGATCATCCGCCAGGGCCGGCTCGAGTGGCACGCCGAGATTCCTGCCGCCGATCTCCCGCGCGTGAGATCCGGCCAGAAGGTCATCATCCAGTCGGAGGGAAACGAGCCCATGGCAGGCCAGGTGCGAGTGCTGGCGCCGTCAGTGAACACGCAGACCAGAAGCGGCCTGGCGATGGTCGACCTGCCCTCCGATGGCAGCCTCCGCGCCGGCATGTTCGCCCGCGGGGAGATCGAGATCGGGGAGGGAGGGCCGACGCTCACCCTGCCCCAGACGGCCGTCGTGCAACGGGACGGCTTCGACTACGTCATGCGACTCGGCGCCGAGGGAAGGGTCATGCAGACCAAGGTGACGCTGGGACGTGCTGCAGGCCATCGGGTCGAGATCCTGGCCGGGATCGACTCGAGCAGCAAGGTGGTGGCCACCGGCGCGGGCTTCCTCAGCGATGGGGACGTGGTCCGCGCGGTCGCCGGGCCGAACGGCCAGTGAGGGAGGCCATCTTGAATCTCAACGTGTCATCGTGGTCCATCCGCAACCCGATCCCGGGCATGCTTCTGTTCGTCGTGCTGACCTTCCTCGGCATCGTCGGCTTCCGCGCCATGAAGGCCCAGAACTTCCCGGACGTCGAGGTGCCGGAGGTCCTGGTCTCGGCGTCGCTGCCGGGCGCATCGCCCTCGCAACTCGAGAACGACGTCGCGATCAAGATCGAGAACGCAATCGCCGGATTGCAAGGGCTCAAGCACATCAAGACCACGCTGACCGACGGCTCGGTCAACATCACCGTCGAGTTCCAGCTCGAGAAGCCCGCGCAGGAAGCCGTCGACGATGTCCGCGACGCTGTGGCGCGGGTGCGTGCGGACCTGCCGGCGGGGTTGCGCGACCCCACCGTCAAGAAGGCCGAGTTTGCGACGTCACCGATCCTCACCTACACGGTCGCCTCCTCGCAGATGGACGAAGAGGCCCTCTCATGGTTCGTGGACGACACCGTCGGCAAGACGCTTCTTGCCGTGCGGGGTGTCGGCGCGGTGTCCAGGGTGGGCGGCGTGAACCGCGAGATCAGGGTCGAGCTCGATCCTGCGAAGCTGATGGCCTTGAAGGTCAGTGCGGGCGACATCTCGCGACAGCTGCGGGCGGTGCAGCAGGAGTCGGCGGCGGGCCAGGCCAACCTGGGAGGCCGCGAGCAGTCGGTTCGAACCATCGCGACAGCGCTGACGGCACATGACATCGGGGGCATGGACCTGGCGCTCAGCGACGGCCGACGCATCAGGCTCGACCAGGTCGCGCGGGTGCTCGACACCGTCGCGGACCAGCGCTCAGCCGCACTGCTGGACGGACATCCGGTGGTCGGGTTCGAGGTCACGCGAGCCCGCGGCGCTGGAGAACTGGAAGTCGCTTCCGCCGTACGCGATGCCCTGGCGAAACTTCGCACGGCGAATCCCGGCATCGAGTTGCGCGAGGTGATCGACTACGTCCAGCCCGTCAAGGAGAACTACGACGGATCGATGCAACTCCTCTGCGAGGGCGCTGTCCTCGCAGTGATCGTCGTGCTGCTGTTCCTGCGCGACTGGCGCGCGACCGCCGTGTCAGCCCTTGCCGTGCCACTCTCCGTCATCCCGACGTTCGCGGTCATGCACCTGTTGGGCTTCAGCCTCAACATCGTGACCTTGCTGTCGCTCTCGCTGATCGTCGGCCTCCTGGTAGACGATGCCATCGTCGAGATCGAGAACATCACACGCCACCTTCGCATGGGAAAGACACCCCGTGCGGCCGCGGTGGAGGCCGCGGACGAGATCGGCCTGGCGGTGATCGCGACGTCTTTCACGCTCATTGCCGTCTTCTTGCCGACAGCGTTCATGCAGGGTGCCGCTGGGCGATTGTTCGTTCAGTTCGGGTGGACCGCTGCCATTGCGGTCTTCTTCTCGCTCGTCGTCGCTCGTGTGCTCACGCCGATGATGGCCGCAAATCTTCTGACCCCGCCGAAAGGCGCCCGACCGCCACAGACCCGATGGATGGGTCTCTATGCCCGGTGGGTGGTTTCGTGCCTGAGGTACCGGGGGGTCACCTTGGGAGCCGCGTTCGCGTTCTTCGCCCTCGGACTGCTGCTGGCGACAAGGATCCCGGGCGAGTTCCTGCCATCGGACGATKTGGCACAGACTCAGGTCATACTCAGCTTGCCGCCGGGAAGCACGTTGACGGACACGCTCGCCGCCGCTGAAGCAGCACGCCGCATGGTCGGCACGAACGAGCACGTCAAGACGGTCTACACCGCGATCGGTGGTGGCATCACCGAGACGGGTCCGGGTGCATCGGGTGCGGCGCCGGTGGCCATGCAAACGGCTGTAATGACCATCACCCTGTCCCATCGCGACGAAAGGCCAGGCCTCAGCAGGCAGCGAATCGAAGGACAGCTGCGCGAGGCACTGGAGCTGCTGCCAGGGGTCCGAGTCCAGGTCAACCGGGGTGRCTCGGACGAGGGCTACGTCGTCGTGCTGACAGGGTCCGACAGCCGCGTGCTCACCGAGCATGCCGCGCTCGTTGAACGAGAGCTCAGAACGCTGCCTGGCGTCGGTGCCGTCACGTCGAGCGCGGGACTGCTCCAGCCCGAACTCGTTGTCCGGACCGACTTCGCCCGGGCGGCGGACCTGGGTGTGACCTCCGCGGCCATCTCGGACACACTGCGCACCGCGACATCCGGTGATTTCGATCAGGAGTTGGCCAAGCTCAACCTCAGCAAGCGGCAGGTACCGATCGTCGTCAGGATGGCGAACGCCGGTCGCCAGGACATCGAGACGCTGCGGCAACTGCCCGTCCCTGGCGCACGCGGACACGTTCCACTCGCAAGCGTCGCATCACTCGCGACCGGCAGCGGTCCCGCGCAGATCACCCGCCATGACCGTGCCCGCAACATCGACCTCGCGGTGGAATCGAATGGCACGCCGACCGGTGAGATGGAAGAAGCGGCACGCTCCCTGCCCAGCCTGCAGCACCTTCCACCCGGGGTGAGTCAAGGCGCATCCGGCGAAGCGGAGGCGATGGACGAACTCTCGCAGGGCTTCGGCACCGCCATGGTGACGGGGGTGCTGTGCATCTACGTCGTCCTGGTCCTGCTTCTCAAGGACTTCGTGCAACCCATGACCATCCTGGTGGCACTTGTCCTCTCGATCCCGGGCGCGTTCGTTGCGCTCCATCTCGCCGGGGCGACGATGTCGGTGCCGTCAATGATCGGCCTGATCATGCTGATGGGCATTTCGACGAAGAACTCCATTTTGATCGTCGACTATGCCGTCATGGCCCGTTTGCAGGGTGGACTGACGCGTGACAGGGCCATTGTGGATGCCTGTCGCAAACGCGCGCGTCCGGTGGTCATGACCACCCTGGCCATGGGTGTCGGGATGCTGCCCGTGGCCCTCGGTTGGGGAGGCGATCCCAGTTTCCGTTCCCCGATGGCGGTGGTCGTGATCGGTGGACTGATGTCCTCGACGGTTCTCAGCTTGTTCGTGATCCCCGTCGTCTACACGTGCCTGGATGACCTCGTCGCGTGGCTGCGCACCCGCAGCGTGGTGATGCGCCACAAGAATCCACCGGCAGCGACGTCCTGACCCATGCCGGTTGAACATCGTCAACTCGGCAGACCCGAACGGTGCGGTTCCCATCGCTCGAATCGCTCAGTAAACTTCATCTCTCATTCCTCGCTTGATCCTCACCTTGGCTTCATCCGCACACCGTCCTGCACGCGCTCTGTTCACCTTCGGCTACGAGGGTCTGTCGATTGACGCGTTCATCGAGCGCCTCAAGGAGGCGCACATCGAGCTGATCGTGGATGTGCGCGAGCTGCCGCTGTCGCGCAAGAAGGGCTTCTCCAAGACATCCTTCCGTGAGGCGTTGGCGGCGGAGGGCATCGCCTACGAGCACCGTCCGGCGCTCGGTTGCCCGAAGCCCGTTCGGAATCGCTACAAGGTGGATGGCGACTGGCAGGCCTACACCCGCGGGTTCCTCGCGTACCTGGCCACCCAGAAGGCCGAGATCGCTGACCTGACCCAAACGGCGCTCGCTCAGAGCGCTTGCCTCGTGTGCTTCGAAGCCGATTTCGGCTTTTGCCACCGCACTTACGTGGCTCGCGCCGCTCGCCAGGACGGTGCTCTGGCCGTGCAGCATCTGACCGCTAGAACAGTGGTTGCTGACGCACCAGCGCGTCTGGCAGCCTAGGTGCGTAGAGCACGCTGACGATCAACCACTGCTTGGGAAAGCGGTGGATGGTGCCCAGCAGGAAGAGCACGTCTCGATCGCCGAACTCCGTCAGGAACTTCTGGCGAAACGCATCCTGCCAGTCGTCGCGACGATGCACGTTCCAGTACAGGGCACCGGCCTCCCAGTCCACGAGTTTGTGCCGGAACTCGGCCGATCCAGCCTCAGTCTGGCATTCGTAGCGGTAGTGGAAGTCGTACGGCAACTTCTTCAGCGTCTTCAACGAGCGCTGATCTTCGTTGGCATCGAACAAGTTGCCCTGCTGCTGCTCCTGCAGCAACTTTGCCTTCTCATCCTCGGTCCATTCCGCGTTGTCCACGGGTGTGATGTCCAGGCCCAGCAGCCGGCTCGGACGCACGAGACCCAGCGTCACGCCATCGGTCGCACGTGCCGCATCCAGCGCGTCGAAAGAGTTGAAAACCGGCACGCCCTTGATCGCCTCTCGCCGAGCAATCCAATAGTCGCGTGTGGACAAGGGCTCGCCTTCCAGTTCGATCGTGTCGACCGAGATGCGGTGACTCTCCGGCCGGGCATCGTCCTGCGCGCGTCGCACCCGAGCGCGGACCCACTGCCACTTCTTGAACTGCTGATCATCCTCAACCAGCCGGAAGGGAACTGGGAACAGGCGGACCAGTCTGYCGTCCTCGGCCATGCCGGCCACACAAGAGGTCTCGACGTAACGCGCACTGGGCGACGGATAGGTCTTGCAGAGGATCAGGATGCGTTGGTGGTCTGTTGCCATTCAAAACTCCCTGTGATGCCGCAGGACCACGGCGTGTTGATCAAAACCTGAGTTGCGTGCAGATGGCGAAGAGTTCCGTGGCCTTTGCAAAGATACAGTGTTGACCAGCGGGTTATCCCTCTGCAGACGGTCCATCGCATCCCCAACAATCAGTGGAACCGCTTCCATACTTGACCGTCCACCCTTGGACGCGCCTTGACGAGAAAGCGGATGCCGGACCGACCGCCATTCCAAGGATTCCGAGGAGACACCATGAATTCCAAGCACCTTGCCCGGCACGGTGCCGCGGCCCTGGGCGTGCTGAGCGCGCTGCTGGCCGCCGCCTGCGGGGGAGGCGGCTCGGCCGCGGCTGAAGAAGCGAGCCCGCTCGCCACCCGCACCCGGTCCGAGAAGAGCGCCGCCGTCATCCCACCCGCCCCCACCTACACCGATTGGCCGGCCGTCACCAGCGCGATCGCGCGCGATCCGGCGATGGAGTCGCGCATCGCGCAGATCGTCGCGGCGATGACGATCGAGCAGAAGGTCGGGCAGATGACGCAGCCCGAGATCAAGAGCATCACGCCCGACCAGGTGCGGCAGTTCTTCATCGGCTCGGTGCTGAACGGCGGCGGCTCGTGGCCGAACGGCGACAAGCACGCGAGCGCCGCCGCCTGGGTGGCGCTGGCCGACCAGTACTACAACGCGTCGATGGCCACTTCGATGGCCACGAAGATCCCCATCATCTGGGGCACCGACGCGATCCACGGCCACAGCAACGTCTACCAGGCCACGCTGTTCCCGCACAACATCGGGCTGGGCGCGGCGCATGACCCGGCGCTGGTGCAGCAGATCGGCGCGGCGGTCGGCCAGGCGGTGCGCGCCACCGGCATCAACTGGATCTTCGGGCCGACCCTCGCGGTCGTGCGCGACGACCGCTGGGGCCGCACCTACGAGAGCTTCTCGGAGGATCCGTCCCTCGTGCGCGCCTACGCCGGCGCCTACGTGACCGGCCTGCAGGGCAGCTTCGCGAGCGACACCAACGTGGTCGCGACCGCCAAGCACTTCATGGGCGACGGCGGCACCGACCAGGGTGTCGACCAGGGCGTGACGACGGCGTCCACCGCCGACATGATCAACATCCACGGCCAGGGCTACTACAGCGCGCTGGGCGCCGGGGCGCAGACGGTGATGGCGTCCTTCAACAGCTGGACGAATGCGGCCGCCGGCATCAACGTCGGCAAGATGCACGGCAGCAGGCAGATGCTGACCGACATCCTGAAGACCAAGATCGGCTTCGACGGCTTCGTCGTGTCCGACTGGAACGGCATCGGCCAGGTGCCCGGCTGCAGCAACGCGAGCTGCGCGCAGGCGATCAACGCCGGCATCGACATGGTGATGGTGCCCGACGAGTGGCAGGCCTTCATCAGCAACACCTCGGCCCAGGTGCGCTCGGGGGCAATCCCGATCGCGCGCATCAACGACGCGGTGACGCGCATCCTGCGCGTCAAGATGCGCTCGGGGCTGTTCAACGGGCGCAAGCCGTCGCAATCCGCCGGGGCCGGTGTCCAGGGCCAGCTGGCGGCCCGTGCGCTGGCGCGCGACGCGGTGCGCAAATCGCTGGTGCTGATCAAGAACAACGGCGAGCTGCTGCCGTTGGCACGCGGGCGCAGGACGCTGGTGGTCGGCAAGAGCGCCAACAGCATCTCGAACCAGTCGGGCGGCTGGTCGCTGACCTGGCAGGGCACCGGCAACAGCAATGCCGATTTCGCCGGCATCAGCGACACCGTGCTGGCCGGCATCCAGGAGGCCGCCGGCAGCGCCAACGTCGAGTACAGCGCGACCGGCACCGACAAGAACCCGGCCAACTACGACGTGGTGATCGCGGTGATCGGCGAGACGCCGTATGCCGAAGGCGCCGRCGACCTCAAGGGCAGCCGCACGCTGGCGCACGCGGCCAACTACCCGGAAGACCTGGCGGCGCTGAACGCGGTGTCGGGCAAGGGCAAGCCGGTGGTGACGCTGCTGCTGGCGGGGCGGCCGCTGTACGCGAACGACCTGATCAACAAGTCCGATGCCTTCGTCGCCGGCTGGCTGCCGGGCACCGAGGGCAAGGGCGTCAGCGACGTGATCTACCGCACTGCGC